>CAYMOO010000090.1:4571-4966 GCA_964392185.1 uncultured Gammaproteobacteria bacterium | reverse complement strand
ACGCTGCCGATCCGTGTCGAGGCACCGACTATGGCTATAGATTTGGGATAAAAAAGACTATTGAAGTTTGATTTGTTATCGTACATAGACTTTATCAAAATATGTTAAAAAAATTTTCCTTACTTTCTCTATGTCTTCCGATTGTGGAGGAAGTACGGATTTTAATTTATATGGAATCTTAAGCGCTTCATATTTGTGCACGCCAAACGTATGGTAGGGCAGAATTTCCGCTCTTTCTATATTTTCGAAGGCGGAAAAGTGTTTCGCCCATTTTTCTACAAATTCTTTCTGGTCGGTAAAGCCCGGAACCAAAACGTATCTCAGCCATACCGGTTTACCAATCTTTCTTGTATATTCGGCGAAGGCAAGAATTGGTGCCAATGGAGCCGAAGTCA
>CAYMOO010000090.1:0-4561 GCA_964392185.1 uncultured Gammaproteobacteria bacterium | reverse complement strand
ATGTGTTTGACGTCCAATAGTACCAAATCGGTCAACTCAAGTAATTTTTTGGTGTCCTCATCGAGCATGAAACCATTCGTGTCGAGCACCGTGTTGATATTATTCGCCTTCAGTTTTTCGAATAATTTAATCAGTTCTTTTCTTTGTAGAAGTGGTTCGCCGCCAGATATTGTTACGCCACCTTTGTTTTTGAAATACGGACGCATGTGTAGAGCTTTTTTGAGGATGGTTTCGTCATCATGATCCGATCCGCCGTTAACGTCCCAAGTATCGGGATTATGGCAGTATAAACAACGTAAAAGACAGCCCTGGAGAAAAACAACCATCCTAATGCCAGGACCTTCGTGTGTGCCGAATGTTTCTATAGAATGTATACGTAGCATAACGCAACATGACTACATCGAGTCAAAAAATGTCCTTGCCAGTACTTCCTGTTGCTGTTGCCGGGACAACTTGATGAAATGAACAGCGTAGCCGGAAACGCGTATGGTCAGCTGCGGGTATTCTTCCGGATGCTCCATAGCATGCAGCATCGTTTCGCGGCGGAGAACATTAACATTGAGATGATGTGCCCGTTGCGAAAAATATCCATCGAGAAGCGACACCAGATTTTCTTTCTGTTCGCCATCGTCGGCGCCGAGTGCGTGAGGAACAATTGTGAAGGTATTGGAAATTCCGTCGCGACAGTCTTCGTATTGTAGCTTGGCCACAGAGTTGAGCGAGGCGATTGCACCCGAGGTGTCCCGCCCGTGCATCGGGTTGGCACCAGGAGCAAAAGGTTGTCCGGCCAGACGGCCATCGGGGGTCGCTCCAGTTTTTTTGCCATAAACCACATTTGATGTAATCGTCAGAATCGATAAAGTCGGCGTCGCATTTTTGTAGATGTGGTGTTTTTCCAGTTCTTTATGGAAATAGGCGACCGTTTCCTGAGCCAGGGAGTCGACGCGGTCATCATCGTTGCCGTATTTGGGAAAATCACCGGTGATTTCGAATTTGGTGGCAATGCCCTGTTCGTTACGGATAACTTTTACCTGCGCATATTTTATCGCCGAGAGTGAATCGGCAACGACGGAAAGACCGGCGGCACCAAACGCCATCACTCTTTCCGGATTGCTGTCGAGAAGCGCCATCTGCGCTCTTTCGTAATAGTATTTATCGTGCATATAATGGATGACATTCATCGTGTTGACATACATCCGTGCCACCTCGATCATTGTCTGGTGAAAGAGTGATTTTACTTCTTCATAGTCAAGAATATCGTTTTTCAGCTCCGGTACAGTGCGAAGAAGTTGTTTGCCGCTCATTTCGTCTTTCCCTTGATTTATCGCAAGAAGCAGTGTTTTTGCCAGATTGCAACGAGCACCGAAAAATTGCATCTGCCGCCCCAGTTTCAGTTGGGAGACACAGCAGCTTATGCCATAATCATCGTCGCAAGCAACCGAGCGCATCAGATCGTCGTTTTCAAACTGTATCGAAGAGGTATCTATTGATACTTGAGCGCAAAATTTTTTGAAAGCATCGGGTAATTCTGTTGACCACAAGACTGTAAGATTGGGCTCCGGTGCCGGCCCGAGATTGTACAATGTCTGGAGAAATCGGTAGGCGGTTTTGGTAACTTTATGCTTTCCATCCATCCATAGTCCACCGAGTGATTCGGTCAGCCATGTTGGATCGCCGGCGAAAAGAGCATCGTATTCGCTCATTCTCAGATGGCGGATTAACCTCAATTTGATTACGAACTGATCTATCAATTCCTGTGCTTCCTGTTCGTTCATCAGGCCGCTTTTAATGTCATTTTCAATGAATATATCGAAGAAGTTGCTTACCTGGCCAAGACTCATCGCGGCGCCGTCGTGTTCTTTGAGAGCCGCCAAATAACCAAAATAGGTCCACTGCACCGCTTCGCGCGCACTTTTTGCCGGTTGGGAGATTTCGAAGCCGTAATTTGCTGCCATCGATTGCATAGCGTTCAAAGCTTTTATTTGTTCGTTAATTTCCTCTCGTAGTCTTATTTTTTCATCGGTCATAGCTCCGTCCACTTCGGCCAAGTCCTTTTGTTTTGATTTGATTAGAGCCTCGATTCCATATAAAGCAACCCGACGGTAATCGCCGATGATTCGGCCGCGGGCGTAGTTGTCCGGTAGACCTGTAAGCAGGCCGGTGGAGCGGCAAAGACGCATCTCAGGTGTGTAGGCATCAAAGACGCCGTCGTTGTGAGTTTTGCGGAAGCGGTAAAATATATCGGATACTTTAGGATCGACTTTTACTCCGTGCTCCAAGCAAGCTTTTTCGACTACACGGATGCCGCCCAAAGGCTTGATCGCTCTTTTTAATGGCTTATCTGTTTGCAGCCCGACTACGACCTCATCATTTTTACTGATATAACCCGCTTTATGGCTGGTTATCGAAGAGACGGTTTTTGTATCGATTGCCAGTACGCCGCCAGCCTCACGTTCTTTTTTGAGCAGGGTTTTGCATTTTTTCCAGAGCGCTTGAGTCCGCGCAGTGGGGCCGGAGAGAAAATCGGGGTTGCCGTCGTGGCGAGTTCTATTCGTAAAAACAAAATCACGTACATCTACACATTGTTTCCAGGCATGACCTTTGAAGGATTGATTCATATTGATTGAGTTAAACCAAAATAATATATTAGCAGACTGTGGCAATAAAACTGTGATAATTATATCAGCAGATCAGAAAGGGAGAGTAAGAGAAACCTCGTTCTTACCACCGTCTTCGATGTATTTTTTCCAATTGACTTTAATCGATTGTTTTCCAATTTCGTCAAGGTAAAATATTTCTCCCTTTTCGACACCGTAGTCGAAAAGATCTTTAGTATATAACACATCATGGGTGCAGTATTCCCTCAGCTCATCCCATTTTTTTTCCTTAAAATAATCGATTGCCATGAGTCCGTGACCGGTTTTTTTCACACCAAGTGTTGCCGAAATGACATCGTTAAGGGCCAACCTCCGGCCGATTTTTTCTTTTATGTCGTCTAGTATGTCGAATGTCAGAAACTGCGCCACATTTCCCGGGTAATATCCCTGGATGACTTGCATGTCGAAACTATTTATATTGTAACCAATAAGATAAGATGCATTTTCCATTTTTCCGAACATTTTACTCAAATCCTGCTCGAAATAAGAATATGATTGCTGGGTGGCATAATCGTATATGACGGCAATGGAAATTCCCAGTTGTTTTGGCTCACTGAATTCGCGGAATGTATATTTGGTTTCCACATCGAGGACTAAAGGAAATTTTTTCATTATTCGAAGTCAATTATTAATATTGTTTCTGTCTTTGAAGATCTCCATCTCGAATACCGACTGATCGGGTTGAAGTGTGTTGCTTTTTGCCATTTGAATTTTATTGAATTTATTCTGGAATTTTTTATGAAGCTCATCGAAAATTCTGAAAAAAACCAGTTTTTGAGATTCGTTGAAGTCGTTTATGTGTTTTTGGAAAAATTCGTCCAGTTTGCCCAGACCCCAAAGCATCTCTATAAACTGTTCGTTATTGAAATTTAGCTGGGTAATTTCGCCAGTAAGAGGACGTATCTTAAAGCGCATCATTCTCACTTCGTCATACATCTGGGAGAGTGGCGGCTTTTTCGACATGATACTATTTTGAAATCTGGAAATTGTATCGAGAAGATCGATACTTTTTTTCTTTCGCATTAGGTATAATCAGGAAATGATAACCACAAAGATACAGGCGGACCTGATAAAAGCAATGAAGCTCAAGGATTCCGTTCGCCTCGAGACTTTACGCTATATTTTAGCACAAATCAAAAACAAAGAAATCGACAAACACACTCAGTTGACCGATGAAGAAGTGGTTGGCGTCTTAAGAAAACAGGTCAAAGAGATCGATGAGTCCGTGACCGCATTTACCAAAGGCAATCGTGCCGATTTGATCGAGGCCGAGACTAAAAAACGCAATATAATAGCTGAATATTTACCTGCGGAAGTATCTGACGAAGAACTGAAAGTTATGGTCAAAAACGTCATCGAATCCAATAAAGATTCTTACGAAAAAAATCCTAAAAGCATAATCGGTATATGTATGAAAGAACTGAAACAAAAAGCCGATCCGGCCCGGATCATGCGCGCCTTGCAAGAGCTGACATAACCTGCGGGATGATATACTTATAGTATATGTCGAAGCTCAAATCGATAATCTTCGTCGCTTTGTTTATTTTTTTTATCACCTCTTTGACGAGGAATCTTTTGGGATACTACAAAAATATTTCTTTCTATGATGTTTATCGCCGGAAGTTTAACGAAGAAGATAAACGCAATCGTACCTTGAAGACTCAGCTTTTGAAGGAAAAAGATCCTCAGGAAATAGAAAAAACTATACGAAATGATCTCAACCTCTCCAAGTCCAATGAGGTTGTTGCCATAATACCATCGGCGACACCAACTCCCACGGTTTTCCTGACTCCTACTTTGCCGGTTTACCAAGAATGGGTAAGGACATTCTTCAATAATTGACTTCAGGTGGCTATTCCACTATAATCGTCTTACCTTGCGGGGTAGTGTACGGTTGCACAGAA
>CAYMOO010000089.1:0-4990 GCA_964392185.1 uncultured Gammaproteobacteria bacterium | reverse complement strand
GAAACATTAAAATGGACCCTCGAAGACTTCTATGACGAATCATCTGTTTCTTAACCACAACAAACCAACCATAATGCATATAGATCTCAATTCGTGCTTTGCTACCGTCGAACAACAGGCGTATTACCATCTGCGCGGCAAACCAGTAGTTGTTTCCGCTTACACGACTCCTCAGGGCTGCGTTCTTTCCCCATCGATCGAAGCCAAGCGTTACGGTATAAAAACCGGCATGACCAACCGCCAAGCACGGCTTTTATGTAGCGATATTATCATAAGAACCTGCGATGCGGCAAAAGTACGCGATGTTCACCGGCGCTTCCGCATGATATTTTCCGACTACTCCCCGATCGTAATACCCAAATCGATAGACGAAGCTATTCTTGATTTCACTGGCATGGAGTCTTTTTTGAAAAGAGATCTCAGCGATATAGCCCACGAAATCAAGTTGCGCATGCGACGCGAGATCGGAGAGTGGATATCTTGCAGTGTGGGAATATCGACCAACAGATTTCTCGCCAAAACCGCCGCCTCCCTAAAAAAGCCCGATGGTCTGGAAGTAATCACTTATAGAAACATCGAGGAAACCTTAGGCAAACTAACTCTCATCGACCTCAATGGCATAAATACTCGCTATCAAGCAAGGCTCAACATAAACGGTATTTTTACTCCTATACAATTTTTATATGCCCAGGCTGAATTCTTACAAAAACAGGTTTTTCATGGTATCACCGGATACTATTGGTATCGGCGGCTGCGTGGCTGGGAGATAGACGATATCGAGTACGAAAGAAAAAGTTATGGACAAGATTATTCATTACAAGAAGCAACGGACGATCCGGAAAAAATATCGCGCCTGCTTATGAAACTGTGTGAAAAAATGGGTCGTCGTCTCCGTAAAGCCGGTAAAGCTGCAGGCGGAATCCATGTTGCCCTTCTATATCGTGATTACACCTACTGGCACCGGGCAAGGAAAACGAACAGGCCGATGTATACAACGCAAGAGCTTTTCCGGGAAGCACAATATACCACCAACCAACAACCGGTAAAAAATATCGTCCGCAAATTGGCAGTCAGTTGTTACGATTTAAGGCAGGCAATGACTCCGCAGATGAGCTTGTTCGACAACTCGGATGAGAGAGCACGAAAAATTTCCGATGCGGTAGACCGCATGAACGATCGGTATGGCGAATTCGTAGTCACGCCTGCGATAATGATGGGGATGCAACATACCATTCTCGATCGTATTGCATTCGGAAATGTAGAAAGACAACTACCGACAGACTAAAGCAGATTAAGATCCAGACAAAAAGGTTTCTACTTCTTTCTTCAATTGACCCGGATTTATCTGGCTTTTTATAAGATATCCACGGATGCCCATAGACACTCCTTTCGCGATCGTCAGCTCCTGATCCAAATTAGTGAGTAAAACCACTGCTTTATTCGGACTAATTGGGGGCTCTGTCTGCAATTTTTCCAATACCGATATACCATCCATGATGGGCAACCTAATATCTAGTAAAACCAGATCATAGCCGCCGTTATGCATATGGTTGAAAGCTTCTTGACCGTCCGCCGCCTGATCGATGATGTAGCCTTCATCCTGAAGAACGCTCACGTAAAGTTCACGAATAAACAGTTCGTCCTCGACGATTAATATTTTCTTTTTAACGGGAGCGCTGTTGGCTGGTTCCATAAAAATTTACTACAATTTTAACATATAACGGCCGGACTTTGTCAATCGGCTAACAAAAAAATAACGTCGGTTTCATTATGGAATGAACACGTAAGTACTTGACCTCCCAATGGCGCCTGCTCACCGTATGTATAAAATCCGGCAAGCGGCAGATCCATACCCAATATTTGTCTTATGGACTCGATCTCTTCATGTCTTCTGGACATGAGTAATTTTTTTCTGGCAATACAATTGAAAAGCAGAGCGCCCTTTGGTTTTCTCCCTCCCAAACTCTGCAAAGCTTGTCGCGCTGCATCTTGAGCGGCGGTTATCGCCTCATCACGACTACCAATCATAAGAAAAACTTCGGACCCTTCGGGTATCTCGGCGGCACATGTTATAGCTCCATCCTGATCGACAGTGATGGGGTCCCGGATGAGGAAACCGTCTTTTCCGGGTGCCACGATACCAAGTGGATAAGTTATTGCCAGTCTTGCAAATGGCTCATCCTTATCGATTAATTTTTTATCCTTGCCAAACTGATCTTCATATATAGATATCGCCGGCTTATTATCGAGCTCATACAAAACACTTCCTTTAGATTTTGTCGCCACTCTCGATATCCCTATAGGTATCCATCCGTGCCTTACTCCGATAGAAAAATTAAAATCACCACAAAGTCCGACACCGACCACCGATCCGCTTAGTATCTGCCCGTTATAATACTGGAATGTTTGCTTGAATAAAAAATCGTCACCCGCCGAACCGCCAATAACCGGGAATGTCTCTCCAAATATATCAAGCACTCCTCGGACAATATCAGCGCCGTTTCCGGCTAAACCATCGGGTAGCATAATCATCGCTTTGATCGCTTCGGATGTCTGTTCGCGTATATTTCGGGCAAGCTCCGCTCCCGCTTTACGTGGGTCCTCTTTTATAGAACCGCCCGTACCGACAACAAATTTTACCTTATCCGATGAAAATGCCATGATAGCCAAAGATTTATCGAGGGACCCTCCCGTGGAAGTAATTTCACCGGCCGTACTGCATCCTATATAAATTGCTTTAGTTTGAGCCGACATCTCGGCTAAAAGCTCTTTCTGATCGTAGCTTGTCGAAGACGCAAATACAATCATGAAGTTGGGCTCCCGGCTCCCAAGCGACGAATACGCTTGTTCAAGGGCATCGGTAAGTGCCGCTTTGACGATTGTTTTTTGAGAGTAGCCTATACCTACATTTACGGACATTATTTATAGACTTTATCAAATAATATTATTCATGTCAAAAATCTCCTACCGCTTTAGGCAGGGTAAAAGTGAAAACTGAACCTTTACCCAGCTCCGATTCAACGCCAATAGTCCCTTTATGCATCGTTACTATTGCTTTGGAAATATAAAGGCCCAATCCGGTCCCCTTAGAGCCCTGTACGAGAGTAGTCGTGCCGCGGAAAAATTTCGTGAACAAATGAGTCAGTATCTCTTTCGGAATGCCTTCACCTGTATCTGTCACGTGAGTAACGACCATATTATCCTTAACTTCTATAGAGACTGTAACCGACCCTTTTGCCGGGGTGTAATTGAGCGCATTTACAACGAGGTTCGTGACAACTTCTCCGATACGCAGTTCGTCGGCGTTGACTTTTATCTGTTGTCCCGGATCGACAAATTTAAGACTAATTCCTTTATCGTTTGCTCTTGAGCCAAGTTCATCAACAATATTCTTAACAAATTTTACCCAGTCGAGCGGTTTCGGATTTATTGCGAATGCGCCTTTCTCGATACGCGAAACGCTCAACAAATTCTCAACCAGGGAATTGAGCTGTTTGGCAGATATATCGACTCTTTGCAGTAGCAGTTTCTGCTTATCGGAAAGACTGTTGACGAATTCGTCGAAAAATAACGACAAATAACCTCTTATAGAAGTAAGGGGGGTACGCAATTCATGCGCTGCCATCGATACGAAATCGAGTTTCATCTCCTCCAGACGTTGCTCCTCCGTAAGATCATGGATAGATATTATTCCACCCAGATTAATTCTTTCTCCGCCGGGTATTTTTCCGACCACCATGTTGACAAAAGACTGACGTCCATTTCCTTGCAATTTAAGATATTTTCCTTTGAAGACAACACCCCCTTCGGACTCGGTGGGACAATATTCGTCCGCCGCTATTTCATGATCTTTGTCGAATATTTTCAAAATCGCCGAAATAGGCTTACCCACAGCCTCGGCCGCCCGATAACCCGTAATTTTCTCTGCAACCGCGTTGAAAGTCGCGATTTGTTTCTTTTGGTCCAACGATATAACCGCATCCGTTATACCAGACAAGACCATCATGAATTTATTTTTTTCCGCCGCTATCTTGTCTTTTTCAAGCTCCAATTCTTCGTTTATATCCCGCAAATCCAAATCGCGCCGAAGAAGAAGCTCCGCCGTCTTCACCGATCTCTTTTTCTGCGCGTCGATGGCTTGGAAAGAGTTGTCTAATTTTTCCGCCATAGAGTTCAGAACGCTCCCAAGTTCCTGAAACTCATCCCCGCTATCGATGCTTATGCGAGTCTTCAGCTCTTCACGTTCAAATTTTTTCGCCCCTTGTATTAGGACGTTTATCGAATGAACAAGATCGTTACTCAACAAAAATGAAATAACCAGCAATACGATTCCGGAAAATGAATATGAGATAAGGAAAAATTTCCTGATGAATTTGGTATAGGCGTATGCTTCTTCCTCTGATTGTTCAAAGGCTATTATCCACCCAATCTTTTCGTTTTTCACTATCTGACTGACTACTTTTACCCCTTTTTCATTTTCGTAATCATATCCGTCGGGCCATTCCGTGACTTTATTTTCAATAGCATTACTTATAACCTGCCTATTTGTGAGGATAATATTCTTTCCGAGTAATTGATTATTAGGGTGAGCTATAAGATGTCCATCGCTGTCAACGATATAAGCAAATCCACTGTCACCCAATCTTACTTTTGAAATAATCGTCCACAACTGATCGAGATTGATCTGCATCTTTATAATCGCCACGACCTTAGTTCCATCCGATACGGGGTAATACATGTTTATATTAGGGCTCTGGTCGTCCTCAGTATAAAATATCTTAGAGATACTAGGCGTACCACGACGAGCTGATTCCAGCGAGTCACTGGTTATTTCGTATGATAATGATTGCTCCGACACAACTACATCCCGGTCGATTTTCACCAACTCTCGGCCATTCGTTTTAAGTAATACGATTTTCTTGAAGTACTTTTCCGTCGATATAACGAATTTACCGGCATTTATTATCTGTGTCCTGGTTTCATTATTGAA
>CAYMOO010000088.1:0-5029 GCA_964392185.1 uncultured Gammaproteobacteria bacterium | reverse complement strand
TCTAGAACGGTCTCAACGTCTGCACCAGCCTTTTCACAATAGAAAGATATGAGATTGGCAAATGATATTTTTGTCGCTAGAATTGCATTGGATGTGTATTTGATAAGCTCCGCAGAAGGAAGGTCGGTGATAACGCGTTTTCCATCCAACGGCTTATGAAGCTCTACCAATAGTTGGATGGCTTTTTCGGAGTCCGATCCGATCACTACACGGTCTGGATTTAAGGTATCAAAGATAGCCGTTCCTTCACGCAAAAACTCCGGGCAGGAAGCAACCGCGAATTTAGCTTCCGGTTGTTTATGTTTTTCGATTATTGCCTCGACTTTGGTATTGGTTCCGACTGGAACGGTGCTTTTACATGAAACTACGGTGAAGCCTTTTTTAAGATGTTTAGCTATGTTTTCACTTACCTTAAATACGGTAGACAAATCCGCTTCTCCGGAAGGTTTAGGAGGTGTGCCTACGGTAATGAATACTATTTCTGAAGAAGGAACAGACTTATCAAACGAATCCGTGAAAATTAATCTTTTTGCTTTTATATTCTTTTCTAGAAGTTCTTTAAGACCGGGCTCGTAAATTATAGGATCACCATTTTTTAATCGTTCGAGTTTTGCGGGAGTGTGTCCGACAACCCAAACCGTATTTCCAAAATCGGCAAAAACGCATGCCGTTACCAGGCCAACATACCCATGCCCAACAACAGTAATTGTCATATCAAGATATGATAATAGAAAAGTACAAAAAATACAACCGTTTCTTGTATAATTTTTTTATTATGTTTTTTCTCCATGTTTTTATATTCGCTGCGGCTTTCATACTCATGTGGATGGCGTCAGAGCTTGTTATAGACAGTGTAAACCATTTTGCGAAACGGCTTCATATATCTTCTTTCGCCGCCTCATTCTTTATTTTGGGAGTTCTCACGACTATTCCAGAGTTAAGTGTAGGAATTAATTCCATAATAGATAAACAGCCGGAAATATTTGTTGGCGATCTTATCGGTGCCTCATTCGTATTGTTTTTGCTAGCAATACCATTTTTGGCGATAATAGGCAACGGCATAACATTGTCTCATCAGTTGACGAATAACAATTTGATTTTTTCCTTGTTTGTTATAATCTCTCCGACGATGTTTGTGTTGGATGGTCAGCTCAGTAGAAAAGATGGACTTTTTCTGATGATGATATATTTGCTTTTGCTACTTTTTATGGAGTCGAAAACAGAGGTGATAAAAAATGCGGAGGCAGATCTCATAGAGCATAAGAAGCACAATACAATACCTATGATTAAGCTCATCATTGGTTCGGTGACTATTTTTTTGGTGGGTAAACTGCTCGTCGATCAAACTTTATATTTCGCTAACATTTTCAATGTCCACACCTATCTTATTAGTTTGTTAGCTTTATCTATAGGCACCAATCTCCCCGAGTTTATAATCGCGGTCAATTCGGTTATAAGGCGCGATAAGGAGGTCGCTTTTGGTGATTATATAGGGTCAGCGGCCGGGAATACCTTTGTCTTCGGACTCCTCTTGTTGTTTAAAGGTTCATTCACGGTCCATAATGGTAATTTTTTTGTCACTTTCGCCCTTTTTGCATTGGCTATGATTTGTTTTTATATATTTTCCAAATCAGATAGAAGTATTTCCAGATATGAAGGGATAGTTCTTTTATCTTTGTATTTCTTTTTTCTTCTTCTTGAAATCGGTTTTTAGGATTTGTATTGTTTGTTGTAGTATTCTTTGAATGATCCGGACTTAATCTTCATCCACCATTCTTTATTATCGGTATACCATTTGACGGTACTTTCCAGCGCTTCGTCGAATGAATATTGGGGTTTCCATCCCAGTTCGCGGTTGATTTTCGACCAATCGACGGCATACCTGCGGTCATGGCCAGGTCTATCTTTTATATATTCTATATATGATTCATCTTTACCCATTATTTTTAGTATTTTTTTTATCACCTGTATATTGGGTATATCTTCAGTTAGTCCGCCTACGAAATAGGTTTCTCCGATTTTTCCTTTATTTAAGATGACGTCGATAGCCCGGCAATGATCTTCTACATATAGCCAGTCACGGACATAGAGGCCATCGCCGTATACGGGAACTTTTTTATTTTCCAATAGATTGGTTATGGCAAGTGGTATTAATTTTTCCGGATACATGTATGGTCCATAATTATTTGAGCAGTTTGTTATGGTAACGGGAAGTTTATAAGTGGTGTAATAAGCTCTTACAAGATGGTCGGATGCTGCTTTTGAAGCGGCATATGGGCTTCTTGGATTGTAAGCGGTATGTTCATTGAAAACTTCTTTGTCATCTAATGATAAGGCACCAAATACTTCGTCAGTGCTTATATGATGGAATCGTTTTACATTGTGTCGCATGGCCGCATCGAGTAGGCGAGCGGTTCCTTCGAAGTTAGTCTTTACGAATGGCATTGGGTCATTTATAGAGCGATCTACGTGAGTTTCTGCAGCGAAGTGAACTACCATATCTATTCCCTGCATCGCTTTGTCGACCGCTTGCTGATCACATATGTCACCCTTTATGAAGGTGTAGTTTGTTTTGCCGTCAAGCGTTTTCAAGTTTTCTAGGTTACCGGCATATGTGAGTTTGTCGTAATTTACGATTAAGTCTTCGGGATGGTTTTTCGACCAATAATGGACGAAATTGGAACCGATGAAGCCGGCTCCTCCTGTGATCATTATTTTCATATCCTAATTATATAATTTTTCCTGGAATTTTTGTCTCATAGCACAAATTTTAACTATAAATATTGATTTTTATCACTCTGACATGCTGAATTTGAATTATAATATAGTATATGAACTCGGCAAAATCCAAAAAACTTGCAGAAATTTTTTTATCCTCTCCGGTAGAAATTTTTTCCAAGTCGCAAATGATTTGTCGTCCGGACGATAATCCACATAGTATTTTTTATCTGGAAAAAGGTTATGTGAAGTCGTATTCATTGACGGAAGATGGTGATGAAAAAGTGTATCTTATCTACAAACCTGGTGAGATATTTCCCATTCTTTATACATTCGACCATCAACCACTAACAAAATTTTATCAAGCGATGTCGGAATGCATAGTGAGGCGAATGTCTGCAGACTATTTCATGCAACTTATTAATAACGACAATATTCTGCTTATGCAAGTTACGAAAAGCATAGTTAATTTTCTTGATATTTATAGAAATCGTATAGACAATCTCGAGTTTACCGACGCACGATCTAGGTTGATTTCACGACTTCTATATCTCGCTTTACGATTCGGAGAAGAGCATAAGGAAGGCGTTCGTATCGGTGTTAGAATGACGCACTATGATATCGCCGGCTCGATTGCGTTGGTGCGCGAAACTGTAAGTCGTGAACTTGAGAAGCTTGGGAAACAAAAATTAATAAAAGTAGAAGAAGGCCATATAATAATACTTGATAGACAGAAGCTGGAAAATTTACTTAATCATACCGAAAAACTATAATTCTTATTTTCCCATTCCTGGTATCTTTAGCACCCCGTTTGCGATTGTATTTATTATAAAAACTCCAAGGAGTGCGATTATTACTCCAATAACTGTCCTTATAATGATTCTTTTACCTCTGCTAACTTGATCGATATTGTCCTTAGCTGTCGCCACCAAGAAAGCTCCATAAGACAAAAAGAAAAGTGCTAGTGCTCCTACAATGCCCATTACCACTCTAAGAACAAATCTGGTAGTCGAAGCCCTTCCGCTTTCGGTCTCAAACCCTTCAGAAACTATACATCCAAGTTCAGTAAACGCATGACCTTTTTCCGGTTCTATTTGTAAGCCGGTGGCACCATCTATTTTTAGCGTATCACCGACTAATGGATCAGTGCTTGCGTTCGGATACAAGCAGGCACGGCATTTTTCCCAGTTGCTCGGAGCATTGCCATATTTGCAGTATCCACAGTTGTCGCACTCAGCAAAATGTTGGGCTGCGTCAGGAAATCCATAGAGACCTAGGGGAATTTCCAAAAGAAGCTTGTTACTTTCGTCGTATAGGCGAATAAATTTTGCTTCCTGATAATAAGGTAGATTTATCGTTATTATTGGATATTTTAATTCGGTAAGTCCGCCGACGTAGTTATTCGGGTTTATTGGGTCGGGGGGCAGGACTATTTTATTAAGGACCCATCCTGTATAGAGAGTAGCATCTGAACCGTCAATAATGGTTAGTTTATAGAAATCGTTAGGTAATACTACGCGATAGTCTTCCGGAGGAATATTCTCTACCTGAAGATCGGATACTATTGGTTTATCTATCTCGATTTTTTTAATCACAAGCTTCATTGTCTTGTTCGGTATCGGAGCTGCAGCATTGGTTTGCACTGCGAATAATACAGAGAGGATATTTATGAGAAATGCTGTCAGTAGATATTTTTTTATATTCAAAGTCATATATTATTTATATTCTTTTAATGCGTTTTCCCACATCAACAGCGAAGGCGGGCTAAAATCATGAGACTCAACCTGATTGATCATAGTACTTTTATCGATTGATTTATACCAGTTGTTGAAAGTGCATTTCTGAATACATTTCGCGTTCGTTAGCCCATCTCTGCTCCATTTGGGGCAGGGAGCTTGTTGTGTCGTTGCGGCCTCTTCAGAACAGTTGTATTCTGGTTTATCGCCATTGCTAGCATTCACTCCGTAGCTGTATTCATCGTTACATTTTGCGATTGCGTGACATAGTTCATGTGGGGTTGATTCCATCTGTCCTCCAAACACAAGCGCCTCTTTTGAGCCGATATAAGATAATCCTGCCACTTTCCATGTCTGTATTAGCGAGTCATATGTAGATTTCTTAAGCACTATGTACGCATCTCCTTCGCATAATCTTTGTACATCCTTCGCTTTATCGCGGTTCCAGCAGGGGACACTATGCCCGCCTGCGACTTGATTGCAATTAGGCTTGACTTCATAATCATGGCCGAGGTTGACGTTCACCCAGAAGTTAAATTTTGACTTATTTTGGGAGCTTAAATTGGTTTGATTGA
>CAYMOO010000087.1:0-5332 GCA_964392185.1 uncultured Gammaproteobacteria bacterium | reverse complement strand
TTGAATTTTAGAAGGGGAGGTTATGACCCTAATGGCGATGGAGCGAAGTTTGAGGACTGGGTTAAATCAGTCCGGTTCCGGCAAAATTGCCCCAATAATGGAGGGGGCCCACACGATAATCTGAGTCAGACACATGACGGTGCATCAAGTAATGGAAATGAGATGGCCGGTGCCTCGAGAATTGCTGCTGCCGCATATTTGTCGGATAAAGCAGAGCTGGATAAAGCATGGGCTACTTTCAGAAGATATGCTGGCGATAAAACAGTCGGCCCTGAATTGGCTTATAATTCATTTGCGCAAACTTGGGCTGCCGATCTGACGGCTCATGTGGGTATAAATCCCAAAGGTTCGACAAAAAATGGGTATAGGATCGACGGTGTTATTCCAAATGATCAAGGACGCGGAGGAGATTTCGTTATGCCTCCGGGTTATACTCAGTATCCATGGGAAGGATTACAGGGGGCATATGCGCAAGCGCTTATTTTCGATAGATTGGGGTATAAAGATCAAATGGAAAAAAACCCATGGCATGTGTCCGACGATGCATTATTACGGGCCGTTGATTATCAATGGTTCCTTCAACAGCAATATGGAGGTGTTTGGTTCGATACACAGCGAGCCGCTTGGGTTAAGCATTTGGCCAATAAAATATACGGTAAAAATTATTCAGTGGCGCCCTCAGCCGGAGCGCGAAATATAGATTTCACACAGTGGACACATCAGTAGTGTTCTATATTAAATTCCTCCAAAATAGCCATTCCTCCATATTTGAAAATCAGCAATGGTGACTTTAGTGTCAGTGTCGAATTCAGCATCAATTAGAGAACCGTTATTGTCATCATCAATCTGACAACTAGTTTGCGACTGGTTAGCAATTGAGCATCCGGTCAGGAATTCTTTTCTCCATATTTCAAAATCAACGATAGTAATATTTCTTCCACTACTATCGCTTTTGCAATCGGCATCTCCTTTGGATTTGTTGGGGCAGGTTTGTGTTCCGGTTGGGGTAGTTGTTGGCGTTATGTTTCCTAATGTGTTGCCGTTTAGAAATTCTTCCAGATTCGTATATCCATCATTATCTATGTCGCCATTATTGTCAGCGACATTTGCGTTGAGGCCAGTGGTTTTCGATTCATATGTGTCGGGCATACCGTCGGAGTCGGTGTCGGGGCAGACCTGACCTTGAGTGTAATTGGGCCAGGTTCCGGCCGCGGTTACGAGGTTGCCTGTATTTGAACGTATATCCTGAATTATACGCCTGTCTAGGGTATCGCGTCTGGCTATCCATGCGCCGTCGCAATTTAGTTCGGCACTGTTACCGGCGGAAGACAGATTTGTTTCATAAGCCTCAAGAGCCGTTTTTGGAGTTGCGACAGATTTGGCACCGCTCGCCGGTACAAAGGCGGTAGTCACCGTATTTCCACTGACCACACCGGCAGACTCATCTCCGATATTAGTTTGACGGTTAGGAGTAATATTTCCCTTAGGATATACTTGTCCGGATTCTACATATACATAATAAGGGGCGGACCCGGAAGCAACCTTGAGATAGTTCCCAATGAGATTTACTCTCGCGTTGTCGCTCACATAGGCGCCGTTATAATTGCCATTCCAGGCCGGGTTGTAGATTACATTATTTACTATATCGACAACATCTTCCTGCGGTTTCGAAACACGGATGCGTGGCATTCGCTGATAAAAGAAGGCGACGACATTCCCATAAAATGTATATGGGCCGCCTATGCTGCCAGATCCTCCGCCGCCAAGGTTGGGACCTTTTTGTACCCCCGAAGTTAAACCTTCCGCTATTAAGCTGTTTTGTATTGTTGTATTGTAGCTGTCATACCAAACTATTATTTGTTCATCTTCCGACCAGGAAGTGGAGAGGTGATCGACTATTACATCGTGAGCGCTGTTTGGGCGCGTTGCACCGCTCCCGGCACTTATAGATAGCGCTCTCGAATTTGCCCCTAAGGTACCGGGACGGATTGTTAAGTAACGAATTATAACGTTATGGGTAGTTACGAGGATAGGGTCACCTCCGGAGGAGTTGCTCATTTTTATTTGAATCCCACCGGGCGCGGTTTGTCCCGCAACCGTCAAGTATGGATTTGTTATATCGATGCGGCTGCTTAGGGTGATGGTGCCTCCAACGGTGAAAATGCAGGTGCGTGGTCCACTTGCGATTGCACAGGCGCGCAGACTTCCGACCCCAGAATCATTGAGATTTGTAACTTTTATTACCGTTCCACCTCTTCCGCCTTTTGCGAATGCTCCATATCCTTCCGCTCCCGGAAATGCCGGTAAAGTCGACTGGGCATATGCCGGATTAACAAGAGCAGCCAAAAATAATACTAGGGCGTATTGGAAAATTCTAAATTTTTCTCGCATATGTATTATTAAAATGCCTGCGATTATTTTTCCGAGAGATTGAATTTTCTTTTTGCAAGATGAACAATCGCAGCAGAAGCATCTTCCAAGCGAATATTATCGCTCGTTCTCAGTATCATATCGTAATGATAGGGTATTTTCAGATCGTGATTGAAAAGCGTGCGCACGAATTCATCTTTTCTTATATCAGACTCGCGTATTAATTTAATCGCTTCGTTGGTAGTTACGTGTTCATATTTTTTAATCCAAGTTATTCTCTGTTCAAGAGCACATATAAGGCGTACTTTCAGCGCTCTGGGGAAGAGAATATGCGCGCCGCGTCCAACAATCACCGCATAACCTTTATAACCTACTGTAGTGATGAGGGTTATCAAATCTCTATAATATTGGCTTAGACTTTCAAAACGTTCACCGAAAATTTGGAAGATTTTTTCTTGAATCATTTTTCTTGTCGCTTCGTCCGTTTGACTTTCAAACCAAGATTTCATCTCATTTTCCCTTGCGATTTGTTCCAATGTGTCTTGGTCGTAAATTTTCCAAGGCTCTTTAAGTTCGGAGGCCACATGGTAGGCAACGGGCCGTCCTCCAGAGCCTTTTTCACGAGATATTGTTATGAGGGGTGCGATTTCCGGGTCGGTTTCCGGAGAAATCTGTTCGTTTATCTCTTGAATCAGACTATCCATGATTTATCATTATACCTATTTTTTTGTATAATCAACACATGGATAAAAAACAGCCGATCGAAGATGTTTACGGAAAATTTTGGGAATATTTATCTCAAAACCAGAAAGATCTTATTTTGGAAGGTAATTATTTAATGAATGATGTTATAAAACATCATAATTATTCTTTCAAGGATTATTCTTTTTTGATTTTTCCATTCGCAAAAGCATATGAGGGTTATTTAAAGCAGTTATTCCGGGATGTTGGTTTCATCTCCCACCTCGATTATATTTCCGACCATTTACGTCTTGGGAAATTGATGTCGCCGAATCTAATCGATAGGCTGGGGGATAGGTCTTTATATAAACTTATAAAACAGAATGCGACGGCAGAATTGGCCGATCGCATTTGGGATACATGGAAAATAGGGCGTAACCAGGTTTTCCATTATTTTCCACATAATATACGCGGAGTCGGTTTTCAGGAAGCGGAAAATATAATCAACCAGATCATCACCACAATGAGGGAAGCCTTTATTCTCTATAAACCTCCGAATTCTTAGTTATTTAAATTTTAGTTTCAATAAATATGGAAAAATTTGCAGGACTTACTAAGCATGAAGCGGCTAAGTTACTTGAAAAATTCGGTCTAAACCGTATCGATCCGCCAAAAAAATCAAATTTCTTAAAAATGTTATACGAACAGTTCAATAATTTTTTGACCATTCTGCTCATTTTGGCCGGTGTGATATCTTTGGGGATTGGTGAGACGGTCGATGGGTCCCTCATATTGATGATAGTCTTGCTCAATGCGCTTTTTGGAATTTATCAGGAAAAAAAGGCGGAGTCGGCAATAGCCGCTTTAGCTCAGATGACCGTGACTAAGGCGCGCGTAATACGTGATGGGGCCGAAATAGAAATAGACAGTCAACAGATAGTTCCGGGCGATATTTTATATATAGAAGAAGGTACTAAAATCCCAGCTGATGGTGCGGTAATAAAGCCGATTGCATTTGAAGTGAACGAGTCGGCTCTTACTGGAGAATCGCTGCCTGTTGGAAAAAAAGAAACGGACGTTATTTTTATGGGAACAATAGTTGCAAAAGGTCGTGCATATGCCAAAGTTACCGAAACCGGACAGCGTACTAAATTTGGCACAATCGCCAGTCATCTCGCGGCAGTAGAAAGAACCGCAACCCCCTTGCAGAAAAAACTGGAGAGTTTGTCTAAAGTATTAGGGGTTGTCGGTATTATCGCCTCTATTGTGGTGCTTGCGCTTTCACATTTTCAGGGTTCAAGTTATTTATCTTCGTTTTTACTTGCCGTATCTTTGGCGGTTGCCGTAGTACCCGAGGGTTTACCGGCAGTTCTCACGATAACGTTGGCAATTGGCGTTAAGGAAATGGCCAAAAGAAACGCCATTGTCCGTAAACTTTCCGCAGTTGAAACTTTCGGAAGTATTACTCTGATTGCGACCGACAAAACGGGTACGCTCACTGAAAATAAAATGACGGTTAAAGAGCTGTGGGTTGATCAAAAAATACACGACGCTGGGGTGAAAAAAAATTTGGCCGGTGCCGCAACTTCTACGCTCACGAAACTTGTCGACTGTGGAATCATATGTTCCACCGCATCGCTTGTGCCTGTACATAAAGCATCGGGCGCTCATTCGTATGATGTCTTGGGTGATCCGACCGAAGGAGCATTGCTTATGCTTGCCGAATCCGACGGAATTTCTTATGAAGATGTTCGCAAATCGGTTAAGGTTTTGTCGGAAATTCCTTTCGATTCCGTGACCAAACTAATGTCTGTGTTTACCGATCGCATTGCTTACTCTAAAGGTGCTCCGGAGTCTATTTTGGGAATCTGTGATAGGATTATGATTGGAGATAAAGTTGAAAAACTCACGCCTATAATTGTTGAAGAAATTCAGTCGGCACAGAAAGCATGGGCGAAAAAAGGCTTGCGCATATTGGCGTTCGCAGAAAACAATGTAGATCACTCGAAGCTGAAAAGCGAAGATTTGGCCAGTCATATCAGGGGGAGTGTTTTCCTTGGAATGGTTGCAATACATGATGCGCCTAGACCGGAAGCTAAGGAAGCAGTTGCCCGAGCAAAGAGCGCGGGGATAAGGGTGGTTATGATTACCGGAGATAACGAATATACCGCCGAGGCAATTGGTGCCCATATCGGAATTATGGATCCGGGGGATGAGATAATCAATGGATCACAACTCGAAAACTATTCTGATACCGAGTTGATGGAGAAACTTCCGAAAA
>CAYMOO010000086.1:0-5338 GCA_964392185.1 uncultured Gammaproteobacteria bacterium | reverse complement strand
CGCACGCCTGGACTTGAACCAGGGACCTTTGCAATGTCAATGCAACGCTCTAGCCAACTGAGCTACGCGCGCTTTACCAATCGTTTCTATTTTGCCTTCATATCGCAAAATAGAATTACGATTGGTTAAGTCCTGAGCCCATTTTCAGCGAAGGACATTCGTATCATTTCTATTTTGTTTTATTCCTCTTGTCTACACCTGTGCGCCTGTGCAAACAACATCAACTAATTGTACCAAACAATCGCGCGTTTTTACAGGATGTTATTCTCACGGTCGATATCTCTCCCGTACGGTCCCGATCGGATTTTATCACTGCCGGAATTTGGTTGGAAAGTAGTACATGCTGCAAATCCCCTTCCCTTTTTTCCAAAAATAGAGCCGTGAACGACTGCCCAACATGTGTCTGTATGAATTTTTCGTATTTTTTATTCCCGAGCGCGATCAGCTTTTTCGATCGCTCCGCCTTTTGCGTACTTGTCGGCTCATTCAATCTTTTTTTCATATAATGAGCCGCGGTATGGCTTCGTTCCGAATAGCGGAAGACATGGAACTTGCTTATCGGGCTTTCTTCGAGAAAGTTATATGTGTCGGCAAAATCGGCATCGGTCTCTTCCAAGAATCCGGCGATTATATCGGTGCCGATAAAACTGAAGCGGTCCACGGCTTCTATCGCTTTCAGTTTTTCCATATACTCGTCTCTCGTATAGCCACGCTTCATCAGCTTGAGCATCTTATCCGACCCCGATTGCAACGGTATGTGGAAAAACTTCACCAGGCGGTCATTTTCTTTTTGTCCTTCGTACCACTTTATATAATCCGCATTTACCGACCAAGGGTGAACCGAGCCGAAGCTTAGTCGCGGCACGCGAGTATCTCTAAAAACCGCCACTATCAGTTGCAGAAACGTCTCCTTCGTGTCGTACCCAAATGCTTCCGTATTTATAGCTACCAGTACCGCTTCTTGGAGATTTTTTTGTTTATTTATCGTTTCCGTGATTTTTTCTATCCTGTGCGAGACGGGCAGTCCACGCAGGTAAGGTACGATGCAAAAACTGCAAAATCTTTGGCACCCGTCCTGTATTTTTATCATCATTCTCCCCGAGGTGATATATTTGTTGGTGATTTGTTGAGCACCTTCAGCGGACGACTTGATATTTTTTTCTTCGAGCCCGTTTTTTTTATCGATAATACTGGCCAGATATTCCTTATTTTTATTGTCCACCAAAAAGTCGATTTCCTCGATATCGATTCTCTTTTTTATCCAGTTGGTCGCGGCACAGCCCGTGACAACGATTTTGGTATCGGGGTAGGTTTTTTTTACTTTATATATAAGTTGCCTTGCCTCCCGTTCGGCTTTGTTGGTGACGGCGCAGGTATTGATTATGTATATGTTGGGGCTTTCGGTTTTATACGAATATCCGAGTTTGCATAGCTCGCGATCCAAGCTTTCCTTTTCCGCCTGGTTTACCCGGCAGCCGAAGCTGTAACTATAAAATGTTTTTTTCATTTTTTCATTTTATCACAGGAATGTCTTTTTAAAAATTTAACTAAAAAACTATAAGGTATATAACACATTTTTCTTACATGATTATTACTATTTAATATAGACCATTAAATTGCCACTTCTTTTTTTATGCATACATTTTTAATGCATACTTGACAAACCTATAGAATTTTGTTATACTTCTTATAGATCCTAAGGTTGTTCAGATTTTCTGAAGAGCTTTAGGATTTTTTTTATGGTCAAAACCCTTGTATTCATAGTATTTTTTACCTTATTTGTGACAGTCGTTTGGCCTGTCAGAGCAATCTCTGTTGGTGGCCAATCAGCCCTCCTTTCCACATCTGGAGCAAGCTTGCAATCCACCGCCTCCAGCGATAAAGAAAGAGAATATCAGATAAAGCGAAAAGTCATCAGAAAAGTGCTTTCCAGCTACAACTCTCCCCTGGCCGACTCGACCGACGCCTTTATCAATACCTGTGTAAAATACAATCTGGACTGCTATATGTTGCCTTCGATCGCCGGATTAGAATCGTTTTTCGGTGCCCATGTATATCCCAACTCCAACAACCCCTTTGGCTGGGGTCGTGGTCTTATAATGTTCAATACCTGGGACGAATCGATAGAAACCGTCGGTCAGGGTATCAAAACCAAGTATATAGACCAAGGTCTGGAATCGATAGACGATATAGGTCGAAAATACTGTGAAAACCCTACCTGGGCTTCCAGAGTAAAGTCTATCGCCAAAAAATTCGAAGCGGAAGAGCGGAAAATACGGTTGTTTTTCCCTTCAAATGAGGTAGAATTGTAAAATTATGTATACATATACCGCAAACAAACTCCCCAAAAGCACAATAGAAGTATCCGTAAATATCCCCTGGGCCGATATCACCAAAGAATACGATGTGGCATTCGAGAATCTCCGCCAAAATCTGACAGTTGAAGGTTTCCGCAAGGGTAAAGCTCCCAAGGCAATAGCCGAAAAGCACCTCCGCAAAGACGATGTATATCAGGAATTAGTCAGGACAATGATAAGCCGTGTGTATAGAGAAATCGTCGAAAAAGAAAATTATTCTCCTATAGTCAGCCCCAAGATCGATTTAAGTAACGCCAAAGAAAACGAAGACTGGACAATCAAAATTACAATCGCCGAAAAGCCGGTAGTCGAGCTTGGTGAATACAAAAAAGCCATCACCGACGCCAAAGCGGAGCTGAAAAAAGATGCTATCTGGGTTCCTGGCAAAGGCGAAGAACAGCCCTCCGAGAAAAAACAAGAAGAACAAAAGCAAAAAGGCCTGAATTTGGCCCTCGATGCCCTCCTTAAGACAGCCAAATGCGATATCCCCGACCTTATCATCGAAACCGAAATGGAAAACAGACTGTCACGTTTGGTCGATGATGTCCAAAAAGTCGGTCTCAATATGGACTCCTACCTTAAATCTAAGAATCTTACCATCGAAGATCTACGGAAACAATACACCCAGGAGATAGAGAGCACCTACAAAATTGAGTTTATTTTGGCCGCTTTGGGGGATAAAGAAGATATCAAAGTCGAAGACGAAGAAATCAACAAACTTTTCGCGGGTATAAAAGACGAAAAAGAGCGTGCCAACGCGCAAAAGAATGCATATTTTTATGCCTCTATACTTAGAAAGCAGAAGACTATTGAATTCTTGATGAACCTATAGTATAATAAGGGCGTATGAAATCTGTATCTGGTCAGAAATCCGCCTCCAACAATCTAATCAAAAATCCACTCGAAAGTCTGCGTGACGTGGGTTATGACACTCTGAAATCAAGTGCTTCTTCTATGGCCGATCTGGGTACAGGTATATTCGACCAGCTTCTCGGTATAAATTCTCCCGAAAATAAAAACAAAGCCGAAAGCAATCAATACAAACATGAGAAAAAACCCACTTATATGCCCCGGAGAGAGTTCAAAACGATCTGGAGTATACAGCAAGAGCAGGAAAATCGTGCCATCCGGCAGCTTCTCGAACAGGTAAAACAAGAAATAAAAATGCTTAAGCAGGCCGACACGGCTCTTTTACAGGAGGTCAAAGATATAGACAAGCTCACGATAGACCTTCCGGAAGGAATTTCGGGTATCTATCATGTCCGCTTTCTCGAACTCGTTATCTCGATCTTGCGAACAATAAGAATGAAAGTAAACGAATCGCGCTCATGGCTCGCGACATTTAGGGGTAAATCAAATAAAAAAGGCTACAAAGCTCTTTCCAAGAAAAAAGGAACCTCATATTCTATGTCGCAGGAGCTTTCGAATTCACGCTCCGTGCAATAATCACTCAACCGCATTGAGAAAGGTGTTTACTCCATGTGCCCAACTACCGTTTGATGAAGGCGTATATTTTTCCATTATCGAAGATGCCGTGACGAGCCCCTTGTCGATATAATTCTTTTTCAGGCCGGCCGCAACTGTTTCGATGGCCGTTTCATACGAGGGGAATCTCGTGACGGTGTCGCCATATATCCCCCACCCCCAACAGTTGTAAGAGTCGATCGGTATTTTCCGGCAAAGATTCGACTCCTGCATGGCAATTGCGGGCAACAGACGGTAATCGAATTGGTATTTGTCCGATGTTTTTACGATATAATCGGCGTGGTCATACAAAGGCGAGTTGTATTTGCGGAAAAATGCTTTTAGGTTCACGGCGCGGGCGTCGGTCGTTGTCGTTGTGTCTTCGTAAGACCCCATAACCAATGGCGCTGAGGAGAATGTGAATTGTTTATGAGTAGGATCTATCTGATCCATAGCCGCCAATACCTCTTGCGTACGATAATACTTATCGGAATTGGAGACAAGGTGTAAGGCGACTGCGACATTGAATCCAAAAAGTAAAATAAAAATTACTATAAAAAACGCAATTTTCTTACCCATCTTATCAATATATCACAAAGTATCAGGCTTTGTCATCTGTAAGTTTGTAAAGGAAGGTGGAGAAAGGCTTGTTCTCGATGGTATTTACCAGATATTCGTCCCACCCATCGATCTGAAAGCCGTGCGATATTATAAGCGCATTTTTTTTGGATTCGTTTTTTAATTTGTCTTTTATTTTTACCAGAAATTTCGGAAGTAAGAAAATATAAATTATATCGGCGCTTGCGATGTCGGTATCAAAAATGTTTTGGTTTAGGAAGCTCGCCGTTTTCAGCCCCTGTAATTTTTTCATTATATTGGCTCTTGCCAGCAATATAAAGTTTATATCCACGCCTACAGCTTCTATTCCATATTCTTTGGCCGCCATCCGGACGACCACCCCATCCCCACAGCCCAAGTCGACAAGTTTCATGCCTTTTTTTATATTAGCTGCCTTCAACACCTGCCGGATAGCATCGGATTTTGTTTTTACAAAAGGAGATCCTTTTAAGAGAGAATAGACAAGCATTATGGTATTGACCATGAAATAAAAACCGAGGATAAGAAAGACAACCAGTAAACCCAGAGCTATATAAGGAATTAGCATACTCGTATTGTATAATATTTGATATTAAAGTGCCCTTATAGCTTAATGGATAGAGTACCTGGCTTCGAACCAGGTGATGGGGGTTCGATTCCCTCTAAGGGCACCATAGGGCCTGTAGCCCGAAGCGAGGTTCATGTAACACCGAGCGAAGGTCCTTGCGAGTTTTATTAACGAGCAAGGATCAACTGAATAATAGTTAGATTTTAACAATAAGGGCCTGTAGCTCAACTGGTAGAGCGCCTCCCTCTTAAGGAGTTGGTTGCGAGTTCGAGTCTCGCCAGGCTCACCCTTTATAGAAGAAGCGTAACAAAATCGGCACCTACCGATCAAAAATAGCTTGGTATGACAACCC
>CAYMOO010000085.1:0-5381 GCA_964392185.1 uncultured Gammaproteobacteria bacterium | reverse complement strand
AACATGTCTGAGATAGGCCTTGAAGGAGAATGGGATAAGGTGGAAGAAACTGTGGCACATGAAAATGCTCATGCCAATGTCGCCGAAGCACACTCCGTTAGGAGCAAAGGGTATCAGGTGATCTTTTATGAATTCGACAATCAAGAAATAGGATTTCAACCCGCCGCTATTTCCCGGGACTTACTAAAAAATCCAACACTTGAAGACCTCGATATTATGGAAAAAATTATAAGAGCGCCTGAGGAATACGGTGAGGCTGGTGGACTGTCGACTGAGAGCTCTGGGCTTTATGAAAGTGACCAAGAAGTCTTGGATTATATCGCTCGAATGAGAGAGGAAATTAAAAAATGTGATGGAGGAAAATCTTTATAAAATAAGTTCCTCAACGATCCCTTCTTTAAAGTTCAAAATTCTGAACACCTCACACGATTCAGCCCAAAATAAAAATAACCCCAATATTGGGGTTATTTTTATTTGATGATATAATGAAACCATAAACTAACAACTATATGAAAAAAACACTCGTGCTTCTTGTCCCGTTAATTATTGTTTTGAGCGGATGTACCAATACATCGTCAGAACAAAAAGAAACCGCTCCTGCGGCAAAGCCGCAAAATGCCGTTTCTACGCCTGCTGCAGATAATAGTCTTCTCTGGAAGCCGGTAATCTACCTGTACCCAACTACCGAACAAAAAATAAACGTAACGCTGGGCAACTCAAGCAATCTTAAAGTCACCTATCCTGAATACAACAACGGCTGGGACGTTGTGGCTTATCCCGACGGTAAAATTATTAACCTTGCAGATAACAAAGAATACAGCTATCTCTTTTGGGAGGGGGCGAGTGACGACCAGGTTTATGATCTAACTACCGGCTTTATTGTCGAGGGCAAAAACTCGTCTGCTTTTTTGCAAAATACTTTGGGAAAAATTGGACTGAGTCCAAAGGAATATAATGAATTTATTGTGTATTGGTTGCCGAAGATGATTAACAATGAATATAACCTGGTTCACTTTGCCACCAAAGAAGAATATGATGATAAAATATCTCTAAACGTTAACCCTAAACCGGATTCTATGCTGCGTGTTTTTATGGTCTTCAAGGCTTTGGATGAAAGGGCAGAAATCAAAGCTCAAAATCTAACAACGTTCAACAGGCACGGTTTTTCAGTTATTGAATGGGGCGGCACGGAAATTAAATAAAAAAATTATACGGTAAATTCAGCAACGACCCATAGTAAAACGACCCCCGTGTTGGGGGTCGTTTTTTGTAAAAAACAATGCCAGGAGAAATTAAAATGAATGCAAAGAATCCGCAGCATGCAATTAGTATAACCACCGAAAATATAGTATAATAGGAACTATGAATTATAAGGCACGCACACGGGGTTTCACCCTCATCGAACTCCTCGTTGTTATCGCCATTATCGGAATTCTTTCTACGCTCGCCATTGTCGCGCTGTCTTCTGCGCGTCAAAAAGCCAGAGATTCCAAACGCGTAGCGGACATGAACCAAATCACCCGGGCTTTAGAACTATATTATAACGACAGCAACTCATATCCAACTTTAATTACGCCGGGTCAACCGCTAGCTTTTGGTTCCACAACCTATCTGGCTCAGGTACCATCCAACCCTGTGCCGCAAAATGACGGAGATTGTTCCAATAATAATTATACATACGCCTCCAGCGGTGATAATAATGTCGGTTACGCCGTAAATTTTTGCTTAGGCGCGGCAGTTAGCTCCTTACCTAAAGGTTTCAATTATACATCAATGAATGGTTTTAACGGAGATCCGACACTGATCGGTTGGTGGAAACTTGACGAGGGAACTAGCGCAACAGCAAACGACACCAGCGCTTCAAAAAATAATGCTTTATTCCCCGGCACTTCAAGCGACCCCAGCTGGGTGACTGGACGCACCTCAAGCTCAAGTAAAGCTCTAAGTTTTGATAATAGCGACGACTATATACAAGTCGCACATAATTCCAATCAACTACTAACGAACGGAGGCACTATTACTGCTTGGATAAATCCAATAGGTATTGGTTCTACCGGTCGTATCGTAGATAAAACTTCCAGCGGCGCCGGAGGAACCGGTTATACTTTTAATACCGCCTCCGGGACCAGGCTGCAATTTATCATTAATGCGGGTTCAGGAGCGCTTTCTGCCTCGAGCTCCTTGCCATTAAGTCAATGGAGTATGGCCACGGTGACATGGGATGCAACGGGATTATCGACAATTTATATTAACGGTGTCGCCAACGGCACTCCCGCTGTCGCAGGCACCCCATCAGGCATAACTACCACCAACCCTTTACGAATCGGCAACCGCTCAAATGCCACAGGCAACACCTTTAATGGCAGCATTAGCGATGTACGTGTCTATAATAGACCGCTGTCCGCCGCTGAAATTCTTGCACTATATAATGCGACTCGTTAAATGCGATTAGTAAATAAAGAATGAGTTTTAGTTTCCCAACCATTCAGATAAGCTGCCCATTCCGAAAATTCAGGCTCAAGAGCCTGTTTTTTCTCAGCATTGACAAACGCAACCGAGTTGCGTTAATATATGGGCATGAACAATAAACACCTGCTTGAACTTCAAAAGCAAGGCTACCGACTGACTGCCGTCAGGGTATTTATCATTGATTTTCTAACAACCCATACCAGACCCTTTGATGTCGCTACTATCCAAACCAAACTCGAACAGGCTGTTAAAAAAGTAAACAAAACTACCTTGTATCGCGAAATTGAATTTCTTCTCTCGAAACATATACTGCAACCGATTAACTTCGGGGATGGCAAAACCCGCTACGAAATTGCCGGTCTGCCCCATCATCATCACCTGGTATGCAAGGCCTGCCACAAGATTGAAGATGTTTTTCTTGATAATGAGCTGGCAACCATCGAACATAAAATAAAAAAAACTACAAAGTTTACAATTAACAGTCACACATTGGAATTTTTCGGCGTCTGCCGACAATGTACAACTAACTGATCAGTATGGCATTAATTCTCTACGGTTTAATCGGCAGCGTCTTCGCTCTTATCGGCGGTTTTCTTGTGCTGTGGCAGGCGGACAAAGTCAAAAAAATAATGACCTCTCTCTTGGCCTTTGCGGCAGCGGCTTTTTTAGGCGTGAGCTTCATGGATCTTTTGCCCGAAGCCGTTGAAGCGGTGGCTGAGCCGCATTTTGTATTCATGGCTTTTCTGGCCGGTATCACAATCTTCTTTACATTGGAACGAACGCTGATGAAATATGTCATTAAGCATTCGCCCGATCATCCGCAACATGACGCTCACACCGAATCACTGCCCGCTTTGGTAATTTTAGGAGACAGCTTGCATAATTTTTTAGACGGCATAGCCCTCGCCGTCGTCTACGTGGCCAATCCCAGCTTGGGTCTTGCCACGGCTTTGGCGATTGCGGCTCATGAAGTTCCCCAAGAAATCGGGGATTTCGCCATTCTTATGGATCGGGGTTGGTCAAACAAAAAAGTCATACTCGTTAATGTCCTATCTTCCTTAACTACCTTTATCGGAATTTTTATTGGCTATATCGCTGCCACTTCCATCGAACATTTCCTGCCCTACTTATTGGCCGGAGTCGCCGGAATTTTTACCTATATTGCATTGTCGGATGTCATTCCGGAAATTCATCACCGCGCCGGACACAAACATCTTGCCCGAGTGCTCATTCCCTTCATTGCGGGACTGCTGCTTATCGGTTATCTAACTTTAAACATTTCGCACGGCTAAAGCGTTGAACTTAGTGATGATGACCGTGCGTATGAGCGGGGGCTGTCGTCGGATCCGACGGCGGCCGTTTTTTTAACACATAAGCGCTTAAGGCCGTGGTTAAAGGAACAGCGATGATTAAAGCGGTACTGCCGATAAGAGCTCGGGCAATTTCTTCGGCCACTAATTCGCTATTGATAATATAGGCGAAAGGTTGTTGGTAATGCTGGAACAATAATACTAAAGGAAAAGAAGCTCCGACGTAGGCAAGCACCAAAGTATTAACCAGCGAGGCAATATGTTCCTTGCCCACCGATATTCCGCGAAGATAGAGTTCCTTAAAACTCAAAAGCGGATTGGCCCGACGCAGTTCATCGACAACAGCCGCCTGCGAGGTTGTAATATCGTCAAGCACTCCCAATACTCCGATAACAATCCCGCCCAGCAACAAGCCTCGCAAATTTATAATGCCGGTTTCGGTAAACTGCGCGTACACCGCTTCTTCCGAGCCGCCGCCAAACAATTGCAGCCAATGGATTACCGCATAATCCAAACCTAAAGTAATCATAACCGTGGCAACGGTGCTGATAACTGCCAGTGTTGTCCTGGTATTGAATCCGTGAGCAATGTAAATGGAAACCAAAGCAATGGCAATAGCTCCGGCCAAACAAATAAGTAGGGGGTCTCTACCCAACAAAATTTGCGGCACCATGAATTTTGCAATTACAGCAAAACTAAAGGCCAAGCCGAGCAAAGCACCAATGCCTTTGCGACGGGCAACAATAATAACCAGCGCCGCGAACAATAGCATCAGCCACATAATGCCGTTTACACGATAGCGTTCGGTAACGGCGTAGTAGGCAGTATCGCCGTCTGTTATTTTGGCGACATACACAATGTCATTAACAGCCAAGGGAGACGAGCCGTCTGCCTTGGAATAATACGGAACATCCCGAGCGCTGTCTTTTTCCGGACCATTCAAAAATTTCACTCTCAGCTCTTGAATTACCTGACTGACTTCCGCAGCGTTAACGTCGTCGTCGATTTTCTCACCCAATACTTTGGTGACCTTGGCCTTGAAATATTCGCTGGTCGGCAAACGCGTCTCCTCTTGAGCGAAAGCAGACTGATGTAACAAGAATATACTTCCGATTACAATAAGGGGGATATATAATAGTTTTTTCATATATATATCCTAATCTAAATTAACGAGTGCCGCAATCTCTCTACAATACAGCAACCCAATCTGTTTTTTCTTGACCCAGCAATGCTATACTGAGCATATATTGCTATAAAGCTATAAAATCAGTTATATGAACACTGCCGAAACAATATTTAATACTATCATCCACGAAGCCGAATCAAATCCCGATATTCTTACTTTGATTCTTGTCGGCTCGCGCGGCAAAGGTTTTGAAAATGAGCACTCGGATTATGACGCAATTATGATTGTTATGGATGAGGCCGCAGAAAAAATCAAAGAAGAATATCAAGCTAAAAAATCTACTGACATTGACTTGGCAATTTATTCGCTGTCGGGTTTTAAAGACTACGCCGGCTGGGAAAGTCCGGAAGCCTGGGATCGCTATACCTTTAGCCACATCAAAATCCTCGTTAACAAACTGGATGACCTAGCTGAAT
>CAYMOO010000084.1:0-5400 GCA_964392185.1 uncultured Gammaproteobacteria bacterium | reverse complement strand
ACTTGATATTTTATACTATAGGATATATAATATATAGATATTTTGCGCTTTCTGCTGTATTGCACAGCTTATCAAGCGCTCTATGTACCTTAAAACCACCGCTGAGAAAATTATGTAGATATTCTGCTTGAAATAGTAGCTGTAAAGTCGGCTCCTGTTTTTAGCGGAATATTTTCATAATAAAAGGGAGGATCTATGATAGGCAACCACGGAATTAGCAACATTGCGTATGCACTGCAGACCATGCGTGATCTGCAAGGAGGAAAACTCGTTTTGATGGCTGGCGAAGGCGACACCGTCGTCATGCTGGGCAGCCAAAATGGAGGATTTTTCGTAAGAGTAGCAGATCTTGAGACTTGGACGGGTGATAAACTATATGACGCGCTCAAAGAGTATCGGAGTTGGCTCACCGAAGAAAAGACCATTTATATCCAGCGTCTACTCGAGTTAGGCACAAGAATTTTTTTCGTCGGCGACGATGGTCGCTGCCGAAAGATCTACTATGACGGCAAAAACTTTGTCGTCGAGTGGGGACTTTTGCATTTCCATTCAAAAGCCGAATTCGGCTTTTATCTGGATGCGGCTGATAAATTTTCTGGTCTACTCAACCTAGAGTAGACACATCGAAAAGTTCCTCCCTTCCTCTCAGCGGTGGAACTTTTCTTCAACTAGTCATTTTTCTGCAAACTCCCGGCCATATGCTCCAAACCGGCAAACAAACCCGGACTCTCCGAAGAAAAAACAATAATTTTGGTACCGATCAAATTTATGCAGTCGCGCCTGGGTTTATTTTTTGTTTCAATAGTACGACACCATCCCTCAGACGGCATATCGTTTGTCTCCAAAGTTCCCACCGATACCGATCCGTCAAACCCGCTGAGTAACAATTTTCCGGCAGACAAACTTATTTTCGTGAAAGCGGGCCCCTCAAAACTCACTCCGCCCGAAGCGAAATCATAGCGGTTGTAAGAGGTATCATCATTTTGCTTACTCTTAGCGGTGAAGTAGTTGTAATAAAATACTGCCAAACAAGAATACATGACAAATATTACGAATAACGATACTATTTTATTCTCCCGCAAATCGGCTCTTACTCTTTTTATTAAGCGCCACATTTTTACTTCTTTATTTTCAAACTTTCAGCTACGGCATCAAGATCCTTATTCACCTTCGACGAAGTACCCTCGACAGTATATGCCCAGCCGTCACTCACCGACATGTATACCCGCTTGCGGTCCTTAAGATGGACATACTCGATCATCTGCCAATCCAGTCCATTCAGCTTCAATGCTTTCTTCTCCAACACATTAATTTTGTTCTTACTCACCAAATCAGCGACATAGTTGTCAACGTCGGTCATTTCGGTCGCGATACGGTCTATCAGTATCGATTCATCGGTATTATTTAAACGGAGTATCACCAAATTATTTTTCGCCTCATAAGAGTACCCTTGCGGCAGCATAAAATCGACCGGCATATCGGGAGCCTTATACTTATTTCCCTCAAGGTTTTGCTTGACTGTATCAGATACCGCCGCATCCTCCCCGGTCTGTTTAAGATTTTGTGTCTCTATTCTCAACGCAGCAAAAGCCAATAACACGAAAACCGCAAGCAGCAAAACCAAAAAGTATTTATTCATATTTAGTCAAATCAGTAACTATATTTAATAGTACCGCGATCACTATATATATTCAATAGTATAATTCCTTTTTTAGACTCTTTTTGAATCTCTCTCTGTTTTCTTATAATTATCCGTGTCAAATCACTCTTGAGATCATAAGAAGTTGTCAATCTTTCCATTCCCCTGACTTTATACATTTGCTCCAATTCTTTGAATGTCTTATTTTTACCGTACTCCGACTCGACCGCGTAAGAGACATCCTCCGTATTGATTTCCGGACCGTCGTTATATCTCAAAGAATATATGGTCAATTTATTACCTTCCTCCCCCTTATATAAGTCCGTGGTCATCCTTAGTTTATTGCCGGCATTATCCGACAATATGAATAGTTGTTTACTCTTATTCAATTTATTCAATATCAGTCTTTCGACGGTATCGCCGGTTTGTTTCGCCTCGACCACAATCCTAGCCTTCGCCATATCGAATCTCACAACCGCTTCCGGTATAGACGTATCGATCGATATTTGAAGATTTTTCAACTCCTCGATATTGCCGTCTTTGTCCCACGAATAAAAATCGATTTTATGTGAGCCCTCGCCTTTGACGATAAAAGGCTTGTCGTATACTTTCCAATCCTCCCCGTCTAAACTGTACAAAGTCTTATCCAAGCCCACGCCGCCAATATTATCTACAGCAGCCAGCTTTACAGTTACATCCCCATGGAAAAATCCTGGTATTCCGGCAGCCCCTGTAGCGGTCGCTTTGGTTTCCGGAGCCTGACTGTCGATTCTTTCCCCCATAACGGCAAACTGGGTCAGATGGTTTACCGAAGCCGTTATTTTACCCGTAGCCCTATCGACTATTCCCGCCTCCTTTACCCATGTTTCTCCGTCCTCGCTCGAATACAGTCCCAATGTTTCCGGCCTAATTCTTCCTAGGTCAAAGCCCCCGAATAACGCTTCTACTTTGAGTGGCGCCGAGAATGTTTTCAGCAGACTTCCCAGCGGGTCGGCGATCTCAACTATAAATGTTGACCCTATTGAAGTGAGATTATTTTTGTCGGCAACCGCCGGAGCCGGCAAAACACGGATTTCCGAGTTGTCAGGGGTAGCGCCCGAAGGAACGGATATCTTAAATCTTTCCAATCCGTATTCACCACCGCTTGCATCCAGTTTCGTCTTTATACTGGCAAGCCGCTTGTTCCAAAGGTAATAGCTTTTGTTGCCGGTTTTATTGGCTCCATGATACTCGAATTGATAACTTTCCCACGGATCGGTTGTTTTTCCGTCCCAGCCAAAAGGATCAGTGGCTCCATCCGGGATATCGAAAACTCCGTCTTTATCTTTGTCCTGATATAGTCCAAAATGGATGTGGGGCCCGCTCGAGTTCCCGCTCGATCCGACAAGACCAATCGCCTCGCCGGCATGCACCGGCACGATTTGTGCCGAATCGGTACTGATCAACCCCTCTTTCTGAAGATGTAAGTATCGTGTCTGGTAACCATTACCATGGTCAATCACTATCATATTGCCGCAGTTCTTGCATGTGCCCACATACCTGGCGTTGCCGTCGGCCGCTGCCAGTACTTTATCACCATAATACACCTGTGCTTGCCGCGCATAGTCATAACCGTCATGGTTGGTATATGGCAATGTACGCCTCACATCGGACTTATAATTCACTATAGTATTTCCCGCATACCCCGGCTCATCCATACCGCCTCCGAGTAACGGATATTCATGATCGAAGTAAGCGCTCATCGCCATGGCCGCCTCATCAAAACTCAATTTTTTCGACTCGTAGTCCCAGGGCAATCTCAGAAATGGCAGCGGTGTCGGAGTTGGCGTCGGACTCGGGGAGGCTGTCGGCGTAGGGGTTGCCGTCTCCGTCGGAGTGGCGGTTATCGTAGGTGTAGTTTGCCCATCACTCATGACAACAAGATATAAAGGCCCGATGTGTTTTTGCCTATAACACCAATGACTGAATCGCACCAATACATTATTCAAACCCTCACTCGCGGTTCCCGGATAAGTATTCGTATACACTATACTGCTTATATCTTGTGCCGGTATAGTATCGTTGAATACGGTACAGTTGGCACTGTATCCCTGATAAGTGAGTTTTTTTGTTCCATAATGATCAAAGACCTGCATCATATCACCGATAGTTATATCACCGGTACCATCCGGATTACTGCTCAAAATAACCTTTCCGCCGGTATATTTGAATGTCAAATACTTATAAAAAAACACATTCCCGTTCAGGAGGGTCGGATAGCCAGTGTCGATTCCATTCGTTATTTGATAAGACTCCGTAACGGCAGAAACCGGACGCCACCCTACGGTCAAATGAATGATGAGTGTGATTAATAAAATAGATGTTATTGTATATAAAATATTTTTCATTCCTCGAATATAGCTTCTGCGACAGTCCTTCTCAATAGACTATATTCGACATTTATATGGAAAATACTTGTCCTATAAGGAAGATTCGCTCATATATCACATATGTCGAATGTCGCTACCTCTTGACTTTCCCTTAAAAATAATCCATATTATTTACAATAATGGGATCATTCACTCCTCTTGATGTAAACAAATTCAATAGCCCAGCCGATGTACCGCAGCCGCTTACGGAAACGGCAGTCAGCGTGAGGCAAGAAAAAAAATCCTTCATGCGTGGTCCTTTATTTTTGGCGATGACGCTTATGATAGTTTTTGCCAGTGGTATTTTCTTTGCCCAACAGATTTTCCGGGGCGACTCGACAAGATTAGCTCAAGGGCAGGAGCAACCGACTCCCATACCGCCTACTACCGCTCCGAAAAATATTGTGGTTGGCATCGACGCCACCTTCGCGCCAATGGAATACAAGGATGACAATGGCGATTATGTAGGGTTCGACGTGGACTTGGTAAAAAATATCGCCGATGAGCTCGGGGCGAATGTCCAGTTCGAAAATATCGCCTGGGACAACATCTTCGACGATCTTGAAGCCGGAAAAATAGATATGATTGCCTCATCGGTATCAATTACAGATGAAAGAACAGAAAGATTCATCTTTTCCCAACCCTATATCAACGCCGGTCAGGTAGTGGTTACCGCAAGCGGTAGCGCCATCACCAAACCCGAAGATATGAGCGCCAAAAAAGTTGGCGTCCAAAGAGGTACGACTAACGAATCGGAAGCGGCCAAGTATACAACCGACGATCTTATTATCCGTTACGACGATTTCCAGCTGGCGGCACAAGATCTCGTCGACGGTAAAGTCGACGCGATATTATCAGACCTGCCCGGAGCAAAGGGTATCATCAGCGAACACCCTGAGCTAAAAATCTCCAGCGACCCTTTTACCAACGACTTTTACGGCGTCACCTTCAAAAAAGACAATACCGAATTACGCGACGCGGTAGACAAAGCTCTCGATTCCCTGCGTCAAAAAGGTGTTCTCAACTCCCTCAAAGAACAATGGCTGAACTAACCGGCCACAAGTATAAATAACAACGGTATACCCAAATTGTCTGTCCCATAAGGCAGAAAATACTCAACGACTGTCAATAATAACGATATCCCAACAGCATCTCCCAAAGGGATACCGGCAGCCGCGATCGCCAAGCTTGAAACGAATACAATCGCAGCGTGTAGACGATCTTTTCTCCCGACTCCACGCGTGTAAGTGATCGCTCCGGCAACCGCATCGGGCACAACCATAAGCATTAGGCCGACGTCAAATCGCGGGTCTCCAAAATATTTGGCTCCCAAAAAATACAGTCCGGCAAGAT
>CAYMOO010000083.1:0-5412 GCA_964392185.1 uncultured Gammaproteobacteria bacterium | reverse complement strand
TCATCGATTGGAGCATCTGAGTCGCGGTTATAACCGGAATATTGTTTTCGATGCATTTTTTGATAAGTAGTTTCTGATAATAAGGGACTTGTTCTATTGGCAGCTCGACTCCCAGATCGCCTCTGGCGACCATAAGTGCGTCGGAATTTTTGACAATATCTTCGAGATGATCGATAGCTTTTTGTGTCTCGATTTTTGCAACCAACATACCATTAACTTTATATTTTTTCATCTCTTTTCTTACTGTCTGTAGATCGGAAGCGGTGCGGACGAACGATAAAGCCACATAATCTATTTCGTTTTTTGCAGCCAGTTCCAACCCGTCAAAGTCACGGTCGACCATTACGGGAAAAGGGAAGTCGGCTCCAGGAATATTCAATGATTTTCGTTGCTTCATAAGTCCATCATTGTGCGGTATCAGGTATGTTTTGGTTCCGATACGTTCGAAGGTGAATCTGAAAGCACCGTCGTCGGCTACTATATGTTGACCGTCTTTTATATGCGCGATGATGTCGGGATGTGAGATGGAAAATCCTTTCTTATTCGCTGATTTACCATTGAATATCTCTTCACCAAATATTAGCTTTTCACCCTTTTTGATATGAAGCTCATCGCCGGGCATATTTATACGAATTTCCGGTCCCTGTAGATCTATAAGCGTTCCGATGGAATACCCGATTTTCTCTGCGATAGCATTGACTCGTTCTATTCGTTCGTTATGCCATTCGACGGTATTATGCTTGAAGTTGAATCTAAATATATTAACACCGGCTCTAATGAGAGCCTCGATCATCTCCGGACTGTCGGTCGCCGGACCAATAGTCGCGATAATTTTAGTAAGTTTTTTCATATATGTATTATATCGCAAAAGCGCTCTAATTAAGTGACTTATTTCACCGCGAAAATTTATGTATACTGAAGTAGATTAGGAGGTGATTTTATGCACGAAAAACAAAAAGATACGGAAAAAGGCAAAAATAAACACCACGACAAATACAAAGACCATCACGTAAAACACCAGGCTGCCGAAGCGGTAGAGCAATCCCAGTGGAGAAAACATCCGGGAGGTGGATAAATTTAGCTCGTTGGTGTTTCGCCGTAGATAATTATTTCTGTGCCCGGATTTTCCGGACTACTTTTTATACTTCTCGATCCGTTAAGGTCTGGCTCGGCCCAATCATATAATTGTGCTACATCTTCTTCTTTCATGTTTATACATCCGTGTGACATGGGGTGTCCAAAATTGTTATGCCAATATGCTCCATGTATTCCATAACCATCAGATCGTGGGTAATCGTCGTTGGCAAAAAACATCGTATAGGGCACGTTGGGAAGATAATAATATGTACCAAGCGCCTGTGAGCCGCCTGTCATAAATGTATAACGTAGTTTTATCCAGATACGGAATACACCGGTTGGGGTTTTGTTCCATTTTCCGGTAGAGACGGGGAATTCAAACACTTTGTTTTCTCCTTCATAGGCGTATAATTTTTGCTTCGTTAAGTCCACTTCTATCCTTTTGGCGCTGTTTGAAACACCCAAAACTTGCTTGCGAACCGAGCTTTCTGCCTTGTATGGCGGTACTGGCAAAGTTTGATTGTTGTAGATTGCGGCGAGGGCCTGAGCATTGTATTGACCCGTCTGATGGTCCGGATCTATTTTGGCCTGCCGGGAAAATAAGCCATAAAAATTGTCTTGACCCATTATCGCAAGTGCGATTGCCAATATGACCAATAATGATCCGGCAAATGTAAGGTAATAACCGGCCGTAAAATGGAAATATCTGTTATTTCTCATCATATTCCTATTTGCTGCTTCAACAATACCCATAACTGACCCCATATAGAACGTGCGCGCCGATATTGGACATAATAATTTTTATCCTTCCAGTCCTGCGTTCCGGCTTCGGGCGGATCGATCCAGCAGGATACAATAATGGCTTTTCCATCGTGATCGGGTTTGATAATCACGGTGACATATTTTTTTCCGCTCTTTTTGCCATACTCAAAGGTACCTGGCTGTTTGCCGGTTTGGGCATAGTCGGGCGATGTCAGAGCGTGTTCTATCGTGTGCTTGGACATTTTCCGGTCTTCCAGCCGATCGAGTGCGTGCTTGGTCCAGATTATCGAATTCGCCGAGTATGGCCCCGGCACTCCCTGAGATTTTTTCATTTTAGGTATATAATATTAAATATTACCAAATTATTCTAATATGCCTACTTCTAAAAAAGAAACCAACACGAAAGAAGAAAAAACAGAAGAAGTTTTTTCCACCGAAAGTTTTAAAATGCGAGGCGATAAAGTCGTCGATAAACTGAAGGAACTATTCAAACAAGGAAATATACATCGCGTAATCGTAAAGAATGATGCGGGCAAGACCCTTATAGATATACCTGTGACGATAGGTGTGGCAGGGCTTTTACTTTTACCCATCTGGATCGCCATTGGTGCGGCCGTCGCCCTTGCGACACGCTGCACTATAATAGTAGAAAAACGTATCTAAAGCATTGGACTGATATCTATATAGTTTTCAATGATTCTCGATGTGGTTTTACAAGCATAAGGAAAACCGTTACAAAAATGTCCATTTCGATATCCCGGACCGGGGTTTATAGGAGAATAGCTAATCCAGCGTAGATCGAACCTCACCCCAGCACACGCGCATACAGTTTCCGACACGATCGCTTTTTTATTCAAATCGAATTGTACTTGGTTATTTTGATTTTCATAATTTATAACTCTGGTGTCCGTCCAGGTGTCGATTCGCGGCGAGACAAAGTAGATCACTCCGATAAATATAATAACTATTAATATTTTATAAATTAATCGAGACACTATTAACAGATCCGCAGCAGATAACAGAATAAATATTGTCGACATTACATATATATCGACCAGCACGATCATAAGCAGATATTCAATGCGAAGGAACGAAGATGCGTCGGACAATAGCAGTATGAAAGTGATCAATAACCCAATAACTATACCGGTAACTACATTCCGGTAATGATTTTTTTTCAAACGGCTGATAAAAAGAAGAAGAATCGCACGAAAAACTACACCGGCCACCAATAACACGATAATAGAAATAGGAAATGCACGTGACATCATATCCTCAAGTGACGGTATAGCCCAGCCCATAATTTATTCTAGCAAAAAATAGAGACTATGTGCCTTCCTGCCAGCTTGATAGATATTTTTTCTGGACCGCGGAAAGCTTATCTATTTGGATACCTTCGCTTTCGAGCTTTAGTTTCGCAATATTGCGATCCAATTCCTCCGGTAGCTGGTATACTTTCGCCTCCAGTTTTCCACGATTGCTCCACATATATTCCGAAGCCAGTGCTTGGCCGGCGAAACTCATATCCATGACCGATGCCGGGTGCCCCTCGGCGGCGGCAAGATTCACCAGACGTCCTTCGGCTAGTAGGTATATTTTTCTTTTTCCGACGGAAAATTCTTCGACGAAAGGGCGGACTTTTCTTACTTTAGCGGACATTTTTTTGAGGGCGTCCTTATTTATTTCGACGTCAAAATGCCCCGACTGGGCAAGAATGACTCCGTCTTTGGCGACCTTAAGATGTTCGGCGTCGATGACATATTTGTTGCCGGTCGTCGACAAAACGACATCGGCAATTTTGATCGCTTCTTTTATAGGCATGACGCGATAGCCGTCCATTGTAGCCTCAAGTGCCTTCACCGGATCGATTTCACAAACTATCACCTGTGCGCCCATACCGGCAGCCCGCATCGCGACTCCTCGGCCACACCAGCCATACCCGCAAACAACGAAAATCCGACCCGCCAACAAAATATTCGTGGCCCTGATTATGCCGTCGAGCGTGGATTGACCAGTGCCATAACGGTTGTCGAACATATGCTTCGTCATATTGTCATTGACCGCAAGTACCGGGATTTTGAGCGCTCCATCTTTTTCCATCGCTTTCAATCGGATCACACCTGTCGTTGTTTCTTCAGTGGAGCCGACTATATTTTTAAGCTGATTTTTTCGTTCAGTGTGAAGCAGTCCGACAAGGTCGGCGCCATCATCCATCGTTTGGTTGGGTTTTTCGTCGAGCACTGCGTTTAGATGTTTGTAGTAAGTTTTATTATCTTCACCTTTTATTGCAAAAACCGGAATCTCATAATGTTTTACCAAAGCCGCCGCGACCGAATCGTTGGTTGATAGGGGATTGCTGGCACACAAAAAAACTTTTGCGCCCGCTGCCTTGAGAGTTATCGCCAGATTGGCCGTTTCGGAGGTAACATGCAAACAAGCTGCCAAAACAACGCCTTTCAAGGATTTCTTTTTGGAAAAATTATTTTTTATAAGCCGGAGTACGGGCATATCGCGCTCGGCCCATTCGATAAGCAGTTTACCATCGTTTGCTAAAGAAAGATCTTTCACATCGTATTTCATAAATAAATAAAAATTTAATAAACAAATATCAAAGAATTATAAAACAAATTAATTCTCATCTCACTTGTAATTTACACCTCAAATCGACTGCGCTCGTTTGGCCAAATCGGTCTTGGACGGTCGGTGGTTTACAGTCCCATAAGCCTCAACGGCAAAACTTGCAACTGCATTACCTTGCCTGAGACAATCACGAATATTTTTACCTTCCGCATAAGCGGCAAAAAAACCACCGCGAAATGCGTCGCCCGCACCCGTCGGATCGACTACTTTACATTTTTTATACGGACCGACGACGATTTCGGTATCTTTGTCGATGTAGCGTGCCCCTTTTTCGCCAAGAGTAATTATTACCCGGACACCGGCTTTGACGAAATGCGTGATCTTCTTTTTAAGTCGTCTTTCGATCTGGGCAATCTCGTAGTCGTTACCGATAAGAAAATGGGCCTGAGCCACACCCTTCTCGAGGTATTTATCGGTAATCCAAGTAAGGGCCATGCCAGGATCGTAGACATATGGAATGGATTTTCCGATGACGTATCTTTGCACTTTAAGAAATGCTGCCGCATGGGTGGGGGAGACTATCACCAGATCTTCCGGACCGATGTGTGAGGAAAAATCTATGTCTTTGGCCCGAGTAAGCGCACCGAAATAAAACCCCCAAATTTGGTTGTCGGTTTTGTCCGTAATTACTTTCCCTGATGCGGTGTACAGCCGATTGTCCCTCAGCATGCCCGTAATATCCACTCCGTGTTTCTGTAAAAAATTAAGAAGATCGGCTCCATCCCGGCCTACCGCCGACAAAATTTTTACCGGCAACTTCGTCGAGAGAGAGGCATTGTAGGCGATATTTGTGGCTATACCACCCATTTGTTTTTCCAGCCGGTCCACGACAAAAGACACATTAATCTGGTGTAATTTTTCCGGATGGAAATGGTCGCCGAATTTGCCAGGGAAGTCCATAATCTCATCAAGAGCGACGGAACCGGTGACGAT
>CAYMOO010000082.1:0-5596 GCA_964392185.1 uncultured Gammaproteobacteria bacterium | reverse complement strand
TTGTTGTTTTTTTTGATATCGTTCAGACGATTGCGGATAAGCATGGCCGTCGCCTCTCCTTCCATATCCGGATTGGTTGCGAGTACGATTTCGTTCACTTCCTTTTTATTATTTTTCACCGGATCGGCCGCACGGTCGAGCAGTGAATCTATAAAGATATCGTCCGGTCCTATGTGGTTGAGCGGATCTATCCGGCCATGCAGTACATGATAAACTCCATCGTAAATATTGCCCGTCTCAAAAGAAAGAAGATCTAAAACATCTTCAACGACGGTGATCACTCCGAAATCGCGTTTATTATCGGAACATATTGCACAGACTTCCTCCTCGCTGACATTACGACAAATTACACATCTCTTTGTTTTTTCCCTAAGCTCCGAAACCGCTTTGGCAAATTCCTTAAGGTCGGGGTCAGGCAGTCGAAGCAGATAAAAAGCCAGCCGATTGGCCGACTTTTCCCCTATACCAGGCAGCCGCTCCAGAAATAAAGCAATTTGCCTTAGATTCGCCGGTAATCTTGTCGACATAAGCTTACAAATACATAATTTCGACCACAACAAGCGGTTCACGTCCGCGCTTGCGATAGAACAACTGCTCAAGCTCGGCTGCAATATGCTTTTTAACCGAGGTAAAATCTATAATTTTGGCGTCGCCTTTTGCCGTAAGGCTCTCTTGTATTATTTTGGTAGCATCCCCAAACAAGGGGTCATTCTCCTGGTCAAAAACGAAACCTTTGGAGATGATTTTCGGCTTTCCAATAAGCGCGCCATGATTATCGATCGGAATAAACGCAACGACGATACCATCGGTTGCCAGTGTTTTGCGGTCGCGCAGCACGACAGTTCCGACATCGCCGACACCGTACGCGTCGACGTACACGTTCTTTGTCTCAACGTCTTCACCGGCGCGAACTCCGCCTTTATCGAACCAAACAGTCTGTCCTTCCGAAAGCAGGCGCACACTTTCTTCACTGAAACCCAAAGTACCCACCAAATCGCGGTACATCCGCTGATGGCGGATCGTACCACCGATCGGGATAAAATATTTCGGATTGGTAAGCCGCATCATAAGTTTGAGATCTTCCTGATTGCCATGACCGGAAGCGTGTATTTGATCTCGGATGTCCGAATATATAACCTCTGCCCCCAAAAGCCATAGTTCTTCGATTACGCCATAAACTTCGTTCTCGTTTCCCGGGATAGGATCGGAAGAAAAGACCACTTTATCGCCCTTTTTGATTTTGATGAATTTATTTTTATTTTGTGCGAGCTTGGATAAAGCCGAGTCGTATTGCCCCTGCGATCCGGCGACTATCAGACATACCTTATTCGGCGGCAGTTTCATCACTTCCTGCTCTTCACCGACAAGCACATAAGGAATCGGAAGATATCCGATTTCGGTAGATAACTTCGTATTATCGCGCATCGATCTTCCCAGGAATACGATTTTCCTGTTAAACTTGATCGCCGCCTCGACGCATTGACGGATACGGGATATGTTCGAGGAAAAAGTCGTCATGATGAACTTTCCTTTGGTTTTGCGCATCTCGTCCTCGAAGGTCTGACCGACTATCGATTCCGAAAGCGTAAACCCTTCCCGGTCCGACCCCAAAGCATCAGACATAAGACAGAGGACTCCCTCTTTACCGGCTTTGGCAATCTCATAAAAATCGGGGGGTGTTCCGTATGGAGGCGTGAGGTCGAATTTGTAGTCGGCGCCATGATATATCGCTCCAACTGGAGTTTTTATAAGTATATGAAGTGGATCAGGGATTGAGTGTGTGATCGGGATAAATTTAACCTTAAATTCACCGAATTGGTATTCTTGATTTTTGTTAACCAGACTAATGTCTACGTTCTGATGAAACTCCTTGAATTTATTTTCAACAAACATCATCGTCAATTTTCCGGTATAAACCGGAGGACGACCCAACTTTTCGTAGTGATAGGGAAGCGCAGATATATGGTCTTCGTGGCCGTGTGTGAGCAATATTGCCCTGATTTTATCGGTTTTACCTTCCAGATAAGAAATATCAGGAATAACGAAATCAACGCCAAGCTCTTTCTCTTCCGGAAAACCGATTCCACAATCTACTATTAATATGTCCTGAAGCTGATCGTCTTTATATAGCTCATAAAGATACATGTTTTTGGTAACGCCGATTACGCCGCCAAGCGGCACGAAGCGCAGTTTGTAGTTTTCCATAATATTATGATAATTAATTGACTAATGAAATAAAATTCATTATATCACGTGATATACTACTTATAATTCAGATGAAACCAACCGAACAGTCCGTCAAGTCACAACTGGAAGAAGTCCTCGATCCCGAACTCAATATTTCTATAGTAGATCTCGGTCTTGTGTATGGCGTAACTATCGACGGAGAAAATGTAAAAATAACTATGACATTGACTACTTTAGGCTGTCCTCTTTATGAAACTATTGAACAAGATATAAAATCAGCTCTCAAAAAAATCGAAGTCAAACCGGAAAATATCAAAGTCGATCTTACTTTCGATCCGCCTTGGTCGATGGAACGTATGTCGGAGCGGGCGAAGGCGATGTTGGGAATATAATATAAATATGCCACAAAAAGGATCTATCGTATCGAATGTTTTCGAACAACTGGAAGATTTAGGAAAAAGCACGGTAAAATCTACAGCGAAAGCAGTAAACCAGACCTTCAATCCGGTAAAACTAATCGAAGAAATTACCGCTCCTTCAGGCAAAACCGACCCGGCAGCTGAGGAGAAACTGAAAGAAGGCAGCGGCAAGCAAAGCGCCACTCCGTTGGATCTGAAAAAACTCGATAATAAATACAAAGAAAACAGCCTCAACGATCTGGCAGCCGTAAGAAGACAATTCAATCTGGTGAAATCGGAAGAAAAACGAGCGCTGGATGAGCTTGAAAAGGAAGAAATGATGCGCAAACAAAAAATCGCACAGGAGGAAACACAAAAGAATCAACAAAAACAACAGCAGGCGCAACAGGAACAAGTTGGCGGGTTGCCGCAAGGCAAAAAAAAGCGCGGCGTGATGGCTCCGAAGAAAAAATCACAGGAAAAACACGCAGAAATGAAACCCGCAACCGGAAAACAATGACAGAACTTTCCTTCAGACCAGATTTAGCCACAATTACTTCACACGAATATGTATATTCTCATTGGCATGTTATGGACTTTACGCGCATAGGAGCCGGTCATAAAAGCAGAGGCGGCAAAAACCAGGATTATCTCGATCATCATTATGATCCGGAATATTCACTCCTGGTTGCCGGCATGGCCGACGGTATGACCGCTTGCCGGAAAAGTGATATCGGCGCCAAGGCGGCTGTCGATGCCGGCATAGCATTACTTAGCGAACAAATTCCCGGATTAAGAAAAAATATTCCTCCCGTGGATGAAAAATCAGCAGAATGGATAAAATTCAAGGATCATTATATAGATACCAACATAGCAGCTCCTCTAGCCGTGCGCTGGCGCGAACTTGTTCGAGAAAGGGAAGGTCTGGGGGAGAAGGCCGATTTATTCCCATATGGCTCAACGCTTACCCTAGCTGCTCTACTCGACGATGCGTCCTACCATTTTACAGTTGGCGATATTGTCGCCGCTTCCCAATCGGGAAGCAACTATCTTGGCTTCTATAGATTCTCTGCCAACAACGACACCCCTTCCATGCTCGAAAGAAATTTAGGCGACTATATGGTATACGGAGTAACCGGAGGCGCCAATAAAACTCTGCTCGCGACCGACGGGATATTTGAGCTGGCCGACAAACCACTTATGCCTTTATTCGGAATAAAAGATCGGGAAGAATTATTACATTTCACATCGCCAAATACGAACGACGATGTTTCCACTCTCCTTATAAACAGGTTAAATGGCTGAAGATGATATAATTAGCTTTTACGGGATGTAGGTCATCGGTAGACCGCTCGGTTCGGGACCGAGAGGTAGAGGGTTCAATTCCCTCCATCCCGACTTGATAGGACAAAAAAGGCACACAGTTGGAAGCTTTCAAAGTCAGGTAGAATAGAAAAATCTAAGTTAGTGTTTTAAGGTACTTTATTTTATTAGTGCTTCTTTCTGAAATTTAAGTTTCACTAATAGCTGGGTGAGTTTGTTCTGAACATCAAGGATTCTTATTGTTAAGTACGAGCGTCTAGATTCATTGTCTTTAATTGTATTATCTAATTTGGTTCTATTTTGAGTAATATCTGATACTAAGTCTCCAAGAATTTTTTCTACTGCTGCAATCTTGTTGTCTTTTTTTTGTGTACTAACTATTTCGTCTTTCTTTTCCTCATTTATGTCTACCTTTTTAAGGTACACTGGCTTGAAATCCTCGTCCATATAAATATCCATTACTAATAACTGCATTCTAATAGAGCGGTATTCATTTAACCGCTCTGCTCTTATTCGTTCCAATTCTCTTTGTTGGTTTATTGGGTTCAATTCTAGGTTATTTATATCCTCAATCAGAGTGATTGCTTGTTCAATATTGTCAGTAATGTCACGACGTATTTCTTCTTCTTTAAATATTGTTATTTCGGAGAGCAGTCTTCTAAGTTTATCTAGACTGGGTAAGGCAATTTGAATATTCTTAAGCGAAAAATATTTCAATAATTCAACATCGCTTCTTAACTTTTCGAAAGTTACATGTAACTTTGTAATCTCGATGTTAAGTTTGTCGATAAAGTCTAATTTTTTAACCTTAATTTCATTATTATGTACCTTTTTATTGAATTTATCGGTCGCATATGCGGTAGAAAGAGCTGTCGCAAGTATGGCAATGAATGGATATATATAGTCTTTAATTACATCTGGCTGAGTAGCTACATACAGAATCGTTGGTTGTGCTAACATTGAGCGAATTATATCAAAAAATGTTTGAAGTTTCACTTCCACATATGTCGGCAACGGAAAAGAATATCATGGAAGCAGACTATATTCTTGACCTTGTATTATCTAATCAAACGGGTCGATTTTAAAAAATATTCTTTCACCCGAATATCTGCTAGACTTTTCCTATGAATCTCCAAAGCACCAATAAAAGAAGTCGTGGAAATTTGGTGAAATTCGCATTCATGGCCATATTTGTCGTTGGCCTGATATATATACTTCCACTCGATAAGCTAACCCAGACCAGTCCTGCTCCAAAATCAAAACTCATAAACACTTTACCCCTCCTTAAAGAAGCCGTTGAGATGACGGTACAGGGAGAAATATTAAGCAACGATGTCAGTATGTCCCGACTGGAAATTGAGGGAGTCAACGGATCGTTCTTTGTCAGATATCGAAGTGTCAGTGGCAGCTGCAAGAATCGAACTATTTTTGACAAAGTAAAAAATCTGAAAAAAAACACGAAAATCGAGGCGTACGGTAAATTCGATGGACAAGAGATTGAGGTGTGTACTTCGGAAAAATATTATATAAATACCGAATTTTGCGGCGACTCAATATGTAATACGACAACATGCAACAATGAAGGATGTCCGAAAGCAGAAAATGAGTCCGTGTGCCCATCGGATTGTCACCGAAAACCTGATCGCAAATACACGGTCAAAGAATTGAAAAAAAATATCTATATCGGT
>CAYMOO010000081.1:0-5677 GCA_964392185.1 uncultured Gammaproteobacteria bacterium | reverse complement strand
CCTGTATTCCATTTCCTAAAAAAGTATATACTTATAAATAATCCCTTATGAAAATAAATATCGGCCCATACATTCTCGGGCTTGTATTACAAGCAGTATTCATTGCGATCATGTTCATTGGCTTCAATTATTTTCATGTCGACACAATGTACCAGGCGCTTGCGATCTTGGCTGTCGGTGAGACTACCCTCATTACGGTTCTGGCAAAAACAAACAGCTCTCTGCTTCTCGGTTTTGCGACCGGCATGTTCACGGCTATTATTTTTGTTTCGATGATTATCGTCGAGTTAATAATTCATCCGCCCAGTGAAGAGTAAAATTATTTTCATATCGTTGATGATGTTTGCATACGCGGCGGCGGCTGTTGGCTTATATGCCTTATTTACCTGGCTTCTGGTCGGAGACAACAATTACGATTACAATCCGTTCCCGGTCATAATATTCTTATGTATCGCCTATATTGTCGCCGTGCCTGCGTCGATTGCTTTTTTCCTATCTGAAAATAAAAAACAGGAGAACGAAAATCAGCAAGTAACCCACGGCGACCCGGCATAGTTTGTAGTCGGCGATCTTCGGCCACAGGGCAACAGCAAACTGCATCAAAGCCGGCGATATTATCATTAATAAAATCAAAATACTATATCTACCGCCTACCAATCTACTGTCTAACGTCTGGGTACATAGATAAATAGCCGCCACCGTTCCCAATAATGTACTCACCCACAACAGCCGCCGTACCCCCAGAACCACGGCAAAAGTCCGCTTTCCAAAAAACCTGTCGCCTTCGATATCGGTGATATCGCTGTAAAGGAAAAAAGACGCATAATAAACAATCAACGGCAAAACAATCATCAAAGAAGCCGGGTTTATTTTCCCAAGCCCCATGGCCGCCGGCACTACCAAGTAAAAAACAGTCATGATCCCCAGTTTTCCCCAAGGATTATGCGACCACCGCCAACGCGGATGTGAATAAAGATAGCTCAACACGAACAATATCAAACATCCGGCAAGCGCAGCTATTTTATCCGTGGCAAAAAAGCAGATTACGATTCCCGCAGCCGGTGCAAACCGGCTCAGACCGGAAAGAACCTTTGAGTTAACGCTCGAGTTTTGGATCGGATTATATTTTTTATTCTTCCGGTCTATATCGCGGTCGTAAATAAAATTTATTATCGAAGCATGGGCGTAGACTATTATGAAAATGATTACAACGACCAGAAGATCATAGTCAAAAATCAGTTTCCCGCCCAGCCGCCTTCCCAAAAGATAGAAAAGGATCATGCTGCGCGTGTTATATACCCGTATGAAGCTGACGTAATATTTTATTTTTTCGAGATAGTCGGCAACCAACCTCATAAGATATTTTATAACCGCTTACTATCAAAAGCACTAAGACTCGTACATATCTCTAAAACCAGAATATAATATACTATTCAACATGCAACCCACCCAAGTAGTCCTGATGGCTTTTTACGACCCTGCCTCAAAAAGCGTTCTTTCCGAGCTGCGCTCGCCCGATCATCCCTTTTACCCCAATCAAAAAACTTTCCCGGCTGGCAAGCTCGACCCGGCCGACAACAGCAATCCGGAAACTGCACTATTTCGGGAGGCGCAAGAAGAATTCGGCGTGAAACCAACGAAGTTCGCCCCTCTGACATCGGAGCCTATTTATGTAAAAAAAACCAACGTGTTGCTTTCCCCCTTTATCATACTCGAATGGGAGGGCACGCTACCCCAAACCGTCCTCGACAAAGGCACCAAACTTATCTGGGAAACTCTTACCGAAGTCTCCCGATCGCCCATATTCACCAGGCCAATAGTAGCCTCACTCATAGAAAAATATCTCGCCCGCGCCGCAACCGACACGACAATTACCTCATACAACGATTACGCGCAAGAATACAAAGAAGAGGTGGAAGAATTCTGGCGTTTGTTTCCCAAAACCACACTCGAATCATTCCGAAAAAACCTGAAGGGGAAAAAAATACTCGACCTTGGCAGTGGCCCCGGCTACGACGCCATACTCCTTCGCGATACCGGCCTCGATGTCCTCTGTATCGACGGTTCCGCCTCAATGGTTAAGATTACGGAAAAACTGGGATTCGCATCGCTGGAAAAAAAGTTCTCCGAGCTTGAGTTGGGCACGGAGTCTTTCGATGGCGTCTGGGCATACACCAGCCTGCTTCATGTATCGCAAAACGAGATGAAAGAAACCGTCAAAAACATTCACCGCTGGCTGAAAAAAGACGGCATATTTCTTATCGGCATGATCGAAGGTGAATTCGAAGGAGAAAAAACCGGTCTTGGTATCGCCAATAAAAATGCCCACCGTTACTTCAAGTTCTACAACGAAGAAAACCTGGAAAAAATTATTTCACCGCTAGGTTTCCGCAAAATATTCCAGGAAAAATACAAACCCTATTCCAAAACCTATATCCATCAGCTCTACCGCAAACTTCATCACCCAATCCCATAAACCGCCTTAAGTTTAGCCACGACATGATTCCAGTCATACAGCCGGGCGGCCGCGACACTGTCCGCCCGCCAGTCGTGCCCCGGTTCCAAAGTGGTCAGGATCGCCTCCGCGATACTGTCGGCGTCGGCTTTCGTCAGAATTCCGTTGCGTCCGTTTCTTATATATTTATGCAGGGCGTTTTCCGGCGTATCGATCGTGATTACGGGTATACCGCAGGCGTTCGCCTCAAGCGCCGCCAGGCCAAACCCCTCGCGTATAGAGGGTAAGACGAATACTTTCGCCGATTTCATAATCGTAAAAAGCTCATCATCCCGCTCGACGAAATCCCGAAACTCGACATTTTTCTCCCGCTGGCCCGGAATGGTGAGGGCTTCGACAGTCGGCAATTTACCTTGTGATTTTTTCTGTAGTTGCGCCGCCAACTCCTGCAAGTTCTTCTTCTCCGGTCCCTCACCGATTATCAGACAACTTATCCCCGGGATAGTCTGCGCTACTATATAAATCGCCTTTATCAGCAAATCGGCATTTTTATGCTTCAGCAGCCGTCCGGCAAACACGACATCATAAGCGTCAGCCGCTGGCCCGGCAATCTGCGTCATGCTGGCCTTCTGCATATCCACTCCGAGGCTTATCTGTGCAATCGGCTTACGGCAATTCAATATCGTACGCAGTCTTTTCCGGGTCACGACCGAAGAGGCGATTATCGTGTCGGGCAAAAGCACACTGAATTTCTCCATCAGATAACCGAAAATTCCTTTCCAGCCCATATAACCCATCCAGTATTGCAGTCCCCATACTTCATGCCAGGTGGCAAACATATGCTTCCGCCGTATCATGCAGACAATCTTCATGAAATATACCGGATAAAAAGGCATCTGGTCGACATCGACAATATCGAAACTCTTTATAACAAGCTTCAAACAAGATATCCCGAAAGCTTGAGCTTGACGTATAGACCGCCGCTCACCCGAATACAATTTGTAATAAGGGCAGATCGCTCGCATCTTCACGCCCTCATGATTCACCTCATCAAATCCTTTCCACCATTTCATCGTGTATATGGTCACATCATAACCCATGGCCGCAAGCCGTGTGGAAATTTCATACAACCGTTTTTCTTTCCCGCCTTTGTTGTAAGGGTAAACCGCGTCGGAGATAAAGGCGATTTTGAGGGGAAGGTTTTTTTTAAAACGTATTTTATTTTTACGGAAGAGTGTGTGGTAAGTTTTCAGTTTTTCGGCTTCCATAGTAAATTCTTAACAAACATATGTAAGATTTTGATGGCATCGGCATAAGAATGTAGTTTGGAATGTCCCAGACGGCGGTCGTAGGTTATCGGCACCGAATATATTTCGTAGTCCATGCGTTTGAGTTTGGTTATCAGTTCCATCTCAATGGCAAAATCCCGCGCATGCAAATGAGGTAATATTTTCGGCAGCAAGTCGCGCCTTAGAGCAATGTATCCTGTCAACGTATCGGTTACATTAGCGTGATAAAACTGCCTTACCAGCAATGAAAATGCCCAGTTGGCCATACGATGCGAAAAATTCAACGAACCGCTGGTTGTCTTACCGCCCAAGCGCGATCCGACGATCACATCGCAAAAACCGCTTTCCAAAGGTTCGATGAGGCGCATTACCTCTTGGGGTTTGTAAGTATTATCACCGTCGAGAAATACTACATACTCCGAATCGTCGGAAACCGCCTTCATGCCGGTTATCATCGCCCAGCCCTTACCCAACCGCCGCTCATGCACGATCCGCACGGGGAATTTGGCCGCCGATGCAATTGTCCGGTCGGTTGAGGCGTTATCAACCACAATCACCTCCGTCACAAATCCATGTCTTTGTATCTTCTCATAAGGTATCGACTCAAGAACCAGCCCTATACCTTTCTCCTCGTTGTGACAAGGTATCACCAAACTTATTTTTTTTATTTTCATATTACTCCATCCAAAAATGAACACACTGATCATTGTCGGTCAGGCAAGTCTGTATCTTCACCCTCCCCGACCCGGTTGCGATTCCATACTCAACCGGTATCGTCTTAAACTTGTCATGCTTCAGCGAAAATCCGCCCTCGGCTATCCGCGTCTCCCGTTCTCCCTCGACTTCTTTTACTTCATACAAGTAGTCCCGCTCGCGGTACTCCAAATTATGTACGGTAAAACGGAACTGGTAATTTTTTCCCGCATTATCTCTTTTAGCGGGTAATTTTAGATGATCTTCAAAATACAACTCAGTAAAAGGCTCCGGTTCCGGCAAAAGATGAAATTTTGCCATAAACTGCCGTACGGGTTTTTCCAATACCAACAGCAACAACGCGACGACGCCAATAACGGCCACTATTTTTAAGATACGAAATTTATTCATGACTATTTATGAAGCCTAGATCGTTCCCTCTTCGCTATTTATACTAACTGAATTTCTTAAAAGTCGCAAGCAGAAATCCGCATCTTAAGATTACTTTATATTCGGCCATGATCTATATATAGTATCTACATATTTTTGCGCTTTCTGCTGTATTGCACAGCTTATCAAGCGCTCTATGTACCTTAAAACCACCGCTGAGAAATACCGAGAATATACTGCTTAAAATAGTGGTCTGTAGACTGCTGTTTCGAGCAGTATATTTTTTTCATCAAAATGAAGGGGACAAAAAATGAATGGCTATCATGGGATTGACAGTTTGGCGTTTGCGCTTATGTCTATGCGCGATTTGCAAGGTGGACAATTGCTCTTTGTCGCCGGAGAGGATGATCAAAGTTTCAAAACGCTCTCACATGAGTCTCGCAAGTTCGTTATCAAAGAAGGAGATAACCTCGTGTGGGATGGCGGCACACTCAATCATGCGATAAACCACTTCACACAGCAGATTGCTGAAAGATATGTTTCTGACATTGTTCAATTACTAGAACTGAGTGTAAAGATTGTTTTCATAGGCGACGATGGTCGCTGTCTGCGTATTAGTTGGGATGAGAAATTCATCCTCGAGTGGGGTGCCGACTTCAGATTCAAAGAGTCATTCGACTATTATCCAAGAGCGGCAGAGGCTTTCTCTGCACTAATAAACGAATAGTCGTATCGAAAAGTCCTCCTCGTCATCCCAGCGGTGGACTTTTCTTATCAATTTCATTTTCCTTCATTACTTGATATTTTATACTATAGGATATATAATATATAGATATTTTGCGCTTTCTGC
>CAYMOO010000080.1:0-5683 GCA_964392185.1 uncultured Gammaproteobacteria bacterium | reverse complement strand
ATATCTACATAATAACGATGATTTCGGCATCGGTTGTTGCCTTCGAAATGCCGGCGCGTCATGCTTTTATACCCCGATTAATACCCAAAGAACATCTAGCAAATGGTATGAGTCTGAACGTCATCATGTGGCAAACGGCCCAAATTTTGGGTCCGGCGATTGCGGGGATCATAATTGCTCGCTTGGGCGTGGGTTGGGTTTATGCGCTCAATTCGGCCACATTTTTTGCGATTATATACGGCTTAACAATAATAAAAACTTCTGGGAGCCAGGAGACGTCGGGCCGTGCAGCTCTGTCTTTCCGAGCAATCGCCGATGGTTTTCGTTTCGTCCGCGGTAAAACAGTACTTTGGTCCACCATGGTACTCGATTTTATCAGTACTTTCTTCTCGGCGGCAAGTACGCTCGTTCCTATATTCGCCAAAGATATATTACATGTGGGTCCCGAAGGGTTAGGTATTCTATACTCAGCCCAATCTATCGGTGCTTTGCTTGCTGGTGGGGCACTTGCTCATATAGGCAGTCACAACAAACAAGGAAAACTGGTACTTATCGGTGTGTCCATATATGCGATCGCTACTATGGCCTTTGGTCTTTCCAATGTTTACTGGTTTTCAATATTGGCAATGGCTCTTATTGGCGCAGGGGATAGTATAAGCACTATCATAAGAGTCACTCTGAGACAGTTGGAAACGCCCGATAGCATGCGCGGTCGCATGACGTCTATAAACAGTATCTTTTCGTTCGGCGGGCCACAACTGGGAGAATTTGAATCCGGCCTTCTCGCTTCGTTTATCGGCGCGCCGCTTTCGGTGTTTTTCGGTGGATTACTCACGCTTGGATTTGCGATATATATAGCTTATACCGTACCAGTTCTTCGCAACTACACAAGCTACAAAACCGACCCCGAATCTCCTATCCAGTAAATATACCGAATATGGTACGATAAAATATGCACGCAAAAATCGCATATTTTTCAATGGAAATAATGCTCCGTACTCATATCCCCACATATGCTGGTGGTCTAGGCATACTGGCCGGAGACTTGCTCCGATCCGCAGCCGATACGAATATCCCCGCGGTTGGAGTTTCTTTGGTTTATAAAGGCGTTTCCTTCGTGCAAAGATTAAATGCCGACGGTACACAAACCTACTCCGAACTCGAATGGCGCAAGAGCGATCAATTTACCAAGATGCCACACCGAATAGTGCTAAAGATAAACGGCCGCGATGTCACTGTGGGTTGCTGGCGCTATGACATCGTCGGATACGGCGGTTTCGAAGTACCTGTATATTTGCTCGATACCGACTATTATGTAAACGAACCGTGGGCTCGGGAAATTACCGACAATCTATATGCGGAGCAAAAACATATCCGATTATGCCAAGAAATAATATTAGGTGTTGGCGGTGTCCGAATGCTCGATGCTCTTGGTTATGATATCGACTTTTACCATATGAATGAAGGTCACGCGGCATTCGCACCTCTTGCGCTATTGCCCAAGCTCGACTGGAAAGATGACGAAGTTAGAAAAAAATGCGTTTTTACAACCCACACACCAATTCCCGAAGGGCACGATGTGTTCGATTACGATCTGGCTTACCGCTATGGCGAACCATATTTGCCGTGGCATATCAAACAACTTGCCGGCGACCAACATCTGCATATGACAAAATTGGCCATGAGTCTAAGCCACTACACGAATGCCGTTTCGAAAAAACATTCCGAAATAACCCGCGGCATGTTTCCGGGCAAAGATATCGAGTCGGTCACAAACGGTGTTCATCATCGTACTTGGACGGCCTCGACAATGCAAGATTTGTATAACGAATACTTACCCGGATGGCTTGAAGATCCGTCAATCCTCAAAAACGCTCTCGATAAAATCCCCGACGAAGCATTGTGGCGAGCACATCAGGAAACCAAAAAAACACTGGTCGAATACGTAAACAAAGGCCTGAACTCCGACTCTTGTGATGGAGGCTACGGCAAGCCATCAGCAGACGAATTGTTCGATACGGAGACTCTCACGATTGCGCTCGCCCGTCGTCCGGTAGACTATAAAAGACCGCTCCTCATATATCACGATCTCAACCGGCTAGTGCGGATTTCTGCCGGAAAGATACAAATTATCCAATCAGGAAAATCACACCACAGCGACGATATCAGCGACCATATAGTAAAAGAAATTCTTTCCATATCGAAAAAATTGAGGGGTGTCGTGCGAATTGTTTATTTGTCCAATTATTCGCCGAAAGTTGCCCGCCTGCTAGTATCGGGGACCGACATTTGGCTTAATACTCCGCGCCGACCGCTCGAAGCGTCGGGCACAAGCGGGATGAAAGCTGCTTTAAACGGCGGTCTGAATTTTTCTGTACTCGATGGCTGGTGGATAGAGGGTTATCTTATGAATAAAAATGCCGGCTTTGCCATCGGCCCCGACCCAGAAGAAAATCCAAAGAACGATGATCTTGTAGACAGCAACGATCTGTACTCACAATTAGAACATTCTATCGTTCCACTTTATTACGAAAATCGCCCCGAATGGATAAAACGTATGAAGCAGGCGATCGCATTAGGTGCATATTTCAACACAAACCGATGTATACGTGAGTATGCCGAATCCGCCTGGATCTGAAGCATCTTTTGTTGAATCTGTGCGACGATCCTGGTAAGATTTCAAAATTATGAACAAAAACAATATATTCGTCACATCTGTCACTGTAGTTGCGATCATCGCCTTTATTTTCGGAGCATATTTCCTTACCAACAAACCAAAAGATGCAACCGTTTATGAGGCGGCCAAAAAAATCAACAAAGATGATCATATCAAATGGGCCAAATCATCAAAACATGTTTTATTAGAGTACTCCGATTTACAATGTCCAGCTTGCAAAAATTACCACGACTTCATCTCTAAAGAAATCGAAGCGTCTGGCTCGGGTATGACGGACGCCGTGGAAAATATTACCTTTGTTTACCGCAATTATCCGCTCACACAAATACACGCAAACGCTATGGCAGCCGCGTCCGCAGCCGAAGCCGCCGGCAGACAGGGTAAATATTTCGAATATGCCGACAAGCTTTTTGAAGAACAAGAAACATGGGCACCCAAAAACGATAAAGAGGCAAATGATTACTTCTTCAGTGTCGCCAAAAATCTTAAATTAAATACGGATCAATTCAAAAAAGATATGGATTCCTCGGGTGTAAAAACCAAAATCGATACCGATACCGCAAGCGGAGATGATCTGGGTGTACGCGGAACGCCAACGTTTTTTCTCGACGGAGTACGGGTGGAGGTGGCCACATTCGACGAATTCAAAGACTTACTCAAGCAAGCGGCAAAAAAATAGACTCCTCTTATATAATATAGTATAGAGGACTACTATGATCGCCCAAATAAACGGTAAAAAACTTCATTATGAACTGAGTGGAAATGGTGCGCCTATTTTGTTAGTGCATGGATGGGGAGGCAGCTTCAAAAGCTTATTTAGGTTACACCAGCTGCTTTCCGGTAAATACAAATCAATCCTTATCGATCTGCCCGGATTCGGTGAAAGCGATAACCCGGATCCTGAGTGGGGAGTAGGAAAATACGCCTCACATATAACGACGTTTATTGAGTATCTTGGACTTGGGCCTGTTTTTTATTTTGGTCATTCATTTGGAGGTGCGATCGGGATTTATATCGCCAGTCACAACGATAAATTCATACAAAAATTGATATTATGCAACAGCGCCTTCAAAAGAAAACCTAGCAGAGCAAACAGGGGAGGGGAGTCCAACAAAATTTTCAAAAATAGCCTTATCTATCCTTTATTAAAAAAAATATACTACCGAGTTTTCTATCCGGATTCCGATATTCTTGTTGCGCCCCATCTGGAGTCCAATTTCAGAAAAATAGTGACAGAAGACCTGACTCCCGATATAACAAATATCAGAAAATCTACTCTCGTACTTTGGGGAGAGCAAGATAAAACAACCCCGGTTGAATGGGGGAGAGAATTGCATGAAAAAATCAAAAACTCAACCCTGAAAATATTTCCCGAGGCAAGACATGGATTACCTCTAAAATATCCCGAAAAAATATTTCCGATTATATCGGAGTTTATAAATACATAGAATAAATAGTAAAACAAAATGGTTCTTAAAATATTATTGGCGATATTGGGAATTTTTCTATTTCAGGCCAAGTGTCTGGATTTCACCTATCTCTTCCAGATTAAAGAATACCGTTTTGATCGTTTTCGGGTTTTCCTGAACGAAAACGGTCTATTCAAAATTTTCTACCTGAAAAAAATCCATCTACCGGCCAAATCGACAAGGAACATGCTCCTTACCTGCATAAGTTTTATTGCCGCCATACCGCTTATGGCGGGCGTTCCTGTTTATCTTAAACATGAATATGCGATGGATCCGGCCTTGTCTACGACATTTCTTGTCATAATTTCTCCTATATTGTCTTTCATATCAGTTGCTTTTGCCGTTAAAATAACCGATATTTTCGCACAAGCAAAAAGAAGAGCTATTATAGATAAAGCCACGGCAATCCTCAATCATCCGGGCATTACGACTATCGGCATTACCGGATCATATGGTAAATCGACGGTTAAGGAACTGGTTTATTCTCTTATAAAAGATACCTTCAATGTTGCAAAAACAGACAAGAATCACAATACCGACGTTGGTGTTGCCATGTCGGCGATCAAAAATATAAAACCCGACACCCGTTATTTTGTTGCCGAAATGGGCGCTTACCGCATCGGTGAAATCAAAAACATCTGCGACTACACTCATCCAAAATTCGCGATAATAACGGCACTCGGAAATCAGCACCTTGCCTTATTCGGGTCCAAATCCAATCTTGTAAAAGCGAAAAAAGAACTCGCCGAAGCATTACCCGTGAATGGTAACCTATACATAAGCGATTCGATCGATCGAATAGACCAGTTGATAGAAGGTTTGAGATGCCGGATAGTCAAATACGGTAACAAAACAGGATCCGAGGCAAAATATAGTATAAACGGCAACAAAATAGAAATCACTTATGCCGGGAAAAATTTCACACTAGACACAAGTATGAAAGGGGAGCACAACCTGAAAAATCTTGTCCCGGCTATATTGTTGGCAATCGATCTAGGAGTTCCCCAAGAAACCATAATAAAATCTTCTGAGTCTCTTAGCAATATCGAAGGTAAATTATCAGAAACAATGGGGGTCAATGGATCTTTAATATTAAACGACGTTTATAGTTCTAACGTTGAAGGATTCCTCGCGGCACTTGAAATGTTAAAAACTCACCCACAAACAAACAAAATAGTTGTCACCCGCGGAGTAATAGAACTGGGAAGTGAAAAAAATCACTCATATCGCAGAATAAATCAGGCAATAATAAATTCCGGATTTCAGCTACTAACCACCGATAAAGACTTTATAAAACAGGGGATAGGGAAATACGGAATTTACTTTTCCGATGAAGATAAGCTGGCCGAATATATTGTTCGCAACACATCCAAAGATCATATAATTTTGATGGAGGGAAGGTTCCCCGAATCGATTATTAAAAAAATAACCCTATGATATCGGCCGATTTTGCTCCCAACGAAACCTGGAAAGATGCAATGCTTAGCTTAGAGCTGATGGCTGCCCCATGGCAATGGAAAAATCCGGATGCCGATAC
>CAYMOO010000079.1:0-5840 GCA_964392185.1 uncultured Gammaproteobacteria bacterium | reverse complement strand
GTGGTCACAAGCGACCCACTCTGCTTCGACATACAATACGAAGACACCAACTACTGCTCGGTAGTTTGGTCTTATCGCATCAATGGGGGAAACTGGTCGGATTTCCTGAACGAAGATATCTGCCTCATAAACGCCGGCTCCGGAGAGAAAAAGATTGAGCTCAAAGTCAAAAGCACCGTAAGCAACGAAGAAACGACTATCGTCCGTACTATTATATATAGGAACCCCAACGAACCGCCGACTGCCACACCCACCGAAATCAAAACCGCATCTTCGAGCGCAGACATGAATTAATTTTGTATATAATGAAATCGATGGCAAAAAAATCATCGGATCTGTTCCACGATTCTTTCAATAATTTTCTTGAGGCTTTGCTCAATATTGGTATTTTTCTCCCATATTTTTTTTCCGTAAAACAGCTTTTAGGCACACTTTTTTCTCCCTGGAAAAACATGACGCAGCCAAAAACCGGCCGCGGATTTTCCTTTTCCGAGTGGTTCAATAGGTTGGGCTTCAATATAATTTCCCGGGCAATGGGATTCACAATGCGCTCTTCGATAATTCTAATCTTCTTGTTTACCATGATTGCTTACGTTTTCGCTTTACCTTTAATATTTATAATATTTTTCATTTCCTTTCCCGTATTGGTCATGATGCAAGCTTCGGAAAAATCAATCGAAGAAAAAAAAGTCGATCTGAAAGAAAAATTCATCGCCAAACATTTACTCGTCCAAGACAACTTTCAGGAGGTGGAGATATGGTTCGAACGGCTTTATAACCAGTATTTCGCTGACAAAGAATGGTGGCGTCTGGAAAACCTGACTTCATATCCGCCTCTGGCGCGTGATTGGGCAGTTGGTTATACACCCACACTAGACGAATATACTTCGGAGCTGACAAGCGGAAGTTATCAGGTGGGTGTTAAAAATATCGTCGGGCGAAAATCGGAGATAGATCAGATCGAGCGCATCTTATCCAAAAGCGAAGAAGCCAATGTTCTTCTCGTCGGCGAAGACGGCGTAGGCAGACATACAGTCATAGACGCTCTTTCCAAAAGAATCTATGAAGGCAAACCCAACCCGCTTCTTACGTATCGTCGGATTCAAAGAGTAAGCATGAAAAAAATCCTGACCCAACCCCTCAATCAAAACCAAAGAGAACAATTTCTCGAGGAGTTAATTATGGAAGCGGCGGTGGCTCGCAACGTCATACTGGTTATAGATAACTTTGATAAATATGTTTCCTCCGGCGAGGGGAGAGTGGATATGACGATACCCTTTGAAAGGTTCGCCAAAGCTTCAGTGCAAATTATCGGAGTCACTTCTTCTTTCATGTTCGAAAAATATATCCGGCCAAACGAAAAAATTACCCGCTCTTTTTCCCGTATAGACATTCCGGAAATCAAGAAAGATGAAGCAATGCTTATACTTCTTGATACCGCCATTCAATTCGAGCAACGATTCCATGTATTTATCCCATATGAGACCGTGAAACAGGCCGTCGAAAAAAGTGACTTTTTCATAACATCTATGCCATTCCCGGAGAAGGCCATGCAAGCTTTGGATAACGCTTGTGTATACACAACCCAAACCCTGAAAAAAAATGTCGTCTTCCCCGAAGCGATAGACGTGACGATCACCGAGAAAACGCATGTGCCCACACAGCTCACCGCCAACCTTAAAGATAAATTACTCAAAATTGAGCAGCTTCTGCGATCGAGAATCGTATCGCAACATGAGGCTATCAACGATATCGCCTCGGCCCTCCGCAGATCATTCCTTCTTATCGGCAAAAGAAAAAAACCGCTCGCTACTTTCCTCTTTCTAGGGCCGACGGGTGTTGGAAAAACGGAAACGGCCAAAGCGATTGCGGAAGTATTCTTCGAGTCTCAAGCAAACATGATCAGATTCGATATGTCAGCATACCAGACAAAATTCTCTATACCCGAACTTGTTGGCTCGATGGATAACGCCAATCCTGGCCTGCTTACGGAGGCAGTTAGAGAACATCCTTATGGCGTACTTCTGTTGGATGAAATAGAAAAAGCGGAACAAGATTTGCTCAATATTTTTCTTACGCTTTTGGACGAAGGGTATTTTACCGACGGCACCGGCAAAAGAGTAGATTGTAAAAATCTGGTTATTGTCGCAACCAGCAACGCTGGTTCGGATTTCATATATCAACAATTGACAGCACAAAAAGAATCGGGAGAAGCGCCGATGAGCCCGAACGTATTTTCACAAAAATTGATACATCATTTGGTAGAAAACCATATATTCACACCCGAATTCCTCAATCGTTTCGACGGTGTTGTCGCTTATAGTCCATTAAAAGATCAGGCCATAGTTTCGGTGGCACATAAATTCCTAGATAGTATCATCGAGCAGATTTTCGCCATTCATAAAATAAAGGTGGTCGTATCCGAAAACACACTGAAAACTCTGACCGAAAAATCTTACGATCCGGCATTCGGCGCCCGCGATATGGAGCGGATACTGCGCCAAGAAATAGAAGATAAAATCGCCAAGATGATTTTTGAAGGTAAGGTAAAAGCGGGCGAGACGATAAATTTATAGAAAAAGCGTTGTTATTTCTTTGGGTGAGTCGACGAGAAATGTCGGCTCATTTTTTTTCAAAATCTCCTTAGAGCTAAATCCCCATGTAACGGAAATAATGTCAAGCTCCATAACGCGACAGGCTTCGATATCCCGGACTTCATCTCCTATATATATAGCTTTATCTTTGGGTATATTTTTATCTTTTAGAATACGTGAAAGCGAGAGCTGTTTACCAAAAAGATTGTTTTCGGTGAAGACAAAATCGAAATCTATGATTTTATTTTTATCCATAAATAAATTTATGTTTTCCATCGAATTGGAGGTGAGCATCCCCACTGTTTTTCCGGAATTTTTGAGATTATGCAGCACTTCAACCATCCCGGGAAAGCACTTGACATCTTTCATGTATTTTTTTAGAAGTGTTCGCCCTTTTCCAAGGATAAAAGGAATTTTCAAAATAGGAATATTCAGCTCCCGTATTATCTCCACCGGCGATTTTTCTTTCAACTCCTGAAACCTACCTTTGGTAATGCGTCCGAAGTCGTACTCGTCGGCCAGCAGATTCGATACCTTATATATATAAGGTAATGTATCGGCAATCGTACCATCGAAGTCGAAAATAAAAAAATCTTTTGACATGTATATATTTTATCAAAGTATGATCAGATTGTTCTCATTGTAAAATTTGACAAATATTAGGGTACCTGTTATCCTAGATTTGAAACGTATGGACAAAAAACTTTTGGGAATGATGGTGCTTTTTTTCCTCCTTTTTACGGTGTTTTCACTGCTCGTGGCTTTTAACCAACCGCTCTCTCGACTCACGAGAGCAAAAGAAGAATCTTCTCCCTCTGCCACTCAAACAAGAGTTTTTGCCTGGCCGCTTTATGGTATAAAAGCCGATGGCAAAACTTGGAGCACGGTAACGGTAATCGTGAGAAACGACAAAACCAACCCTTTAGAGGGACGCTTGGTTACGCTCAGTAGCTCACTGGGTACAGTCAAGGAGCCAACTCTCTCAACCAACAAACAGGGAATGGCTATATTTCAGCTCACTTCTTCCGAGGCCGGCATCGCAAAAGTAGAGGCTACAATAGACAATTCTATAAAAGCTTCTCAGGAAGTAAGTGTGGAATTCGTCGGTCTATAATTACTTCGTAATTTGTTATAATTTGCGAACAATCATAAATTATTACAATATATGAAAATCACAAAAGCAGTCATACCCGCCGCCGGATTCGGCACAAGATTTCTCCCTCAAACAAAAGCAATGCCTAAAGAAATGTTACCGATAGTCGACAAGCCCGTCATACAGTATGTGGTAGAAGAAGTAGTGGACTCGGGAATCGACGATATCATAATCGTCACCGGTTCAAATAAACGTGCGATAGAGGATCATTTCGATTCACCGGGCGAAGATCTGACAAAAAATCTTTTACAAGGCAATAAACACAAACTCCTCGATACGATTCAGAAAATATCCGAAATGGCCAATTTTATATATGTAAGACAAAAAGGCCCGTACGGCAACGGTACTCCCATACTCGCCGCCGAACCGGCAATAGAAAACGAACCCTTTGCTGTTCTCTGGGGAGATGAATTTATCTACTCCAAACCACCGCGATTGGCGCAAATGTTGCGTGTTTACGAAATATGGCGGAATAGTTATGTCGGGTGTAAAGATCACCAATAAAGAAGATCTCAAAAGATACGGAATTGCCGACATGGAACAGGTCGAAGGCAACGTATTCAGGGTAAAAAACATTATCGAAAAACCCGATCCGGAAGACGCTCCATCCAATCTGGCGATCGTTGGTGGCTACATTTTGCCTCCGGAAATTTTTCATGCCCTCCGGAGAATCAACCCCGGAAAAGGCGGCGAAATGTGGTTGGTCGACGCTATCAATATGCTAAAACAAGACGGTGTACAGCTGTACGCAATCGAGGTAGAGAATGCCAAATATTACGATACGGGCAATAAATTGGAATATATGAAAACCGTAGTCGATCTGGCATTGCAACACCCGGACATCAGCAAAGATTTCCTGGAATATCTAAAAAGTAAAAATATATAATCAACTTATATATGAAACTAAAAAAAATATTAGCATATAGTGTTTTAGTATTAACTGTATGTGTTATCGCAAAACAGGCGATAAACGCCGCCGATGCAACCGTCAAGGCCAGTATTGAAAATATTAAAACCAAGGTTAAACAGAATGAAAACGTCACATTCGATGTATACCTAGATTCGGGCAAAGGCAATAAGTTGTCCGGCGCGACCGCGGTAATCGAATATTCTCCGGAATCGCTTACGTATGACGACAAAGCCAGCTCCGTACCATCTGAAAAGTGTAAAGATAAAGGATACAAACTCAATCAGAGCCTAAATACAAAAGATGATAAAAAAAATGGCGTCGTTCATATTTCCAGAATCCTTATAGAAAAAGACGACAAACTTCCATCCGGAAGTTTTTGCTTCGGTACTTTTGTTTTCAAGGCGAAACTCAGCGGATTCTGGAGTTTCCTGCCATGGGTAAATTCCAAAGCCAGTATCAAACTGGGAGACGCCAAACTTTGGGAGATGGTAGGTCCGGGTAAAAAATACAGTTTAGAGCAAAGTGCAGGCCAATCGGCCAACAGTATATCGATAACTCATTAATAGAGATATCACTTGCAAATTTGCCCTTCTCACTGTAAAATCTCATCTATGGTTGAAGAAAAAACATACTCTAAAGAATTTACCGAAGAGGTAGAACAACTATTCAAATTGGGAGCCCATCTCGGTCATAAAAAAAACAGACTGCATCCGCGAGCGAGAAAGTTTGTATACAAAATAATAAACGGCACTTCGATTATCGACCTTACCTTGTCAGTCGCCAATCTTACGGAAGCTAAAAAATTTTTGGAACAACAGGGAAGAGAAGCAAAAATTCCTTTGGTTGTTGCGACAAAAAAACTTATCAGCCAGTCAGCATCAGAATACTGTCAGCAACATTCAATTCCTTATATAACATCCAAATGGCTCCCCGGTTTGCTCACCAACTTTGAAACCATCATGAAAAATGTAAAGAAACTTCAAGAATTGAAGGATCAAAGACTGGCCGGTGAATGGGAAAAATTCGTGAAACATGAAAGAATGAAATTGGAAAAAGAAATGTTTAAGCTGGACAAACTTTATGGCGGCATATTAAATCTGCAACGTCGCCCCGATCTCATAATAACCGTCGACATAAAAAAAGAACAGAATTCAATCGTTGAGTCAAACATGTATAATATTCC
>CAYMOO010000078.1:1453-5879 GCA_964392185.1 uncultured Gammaproteobacteria bacterium | reverse complement strand
GTAATATTCGAACCGGTGGAAAAATCTATCCGCGATATCCGATACTATCAAATAGAAAATCAGGTCCCGCTATATCGTGAGGAAAACAGATTGCTCCGAGAATTCAACTATCCTTTCCTCAACGTACAACTCAGTCGTTACTATCCGGAAGAAATGCAAAGAGTTTCCCCATCAAGCAGATCTTACAACAAAGCCACATGGCCCGTGTTTGAAGATATTGATAAACAACAAGTTACTAGTCCCAAACTGCTCGCTTATTACAACTGCGCAACCGTACCGGAGAACCTAGAAACTTTCGGAGTCATCAAATACGGCAGCCCGGCGATCCTCGAAACTATCACTGGCGAACCAGCGAACGTAACCGTCACCATTCCATCGGATCTCAAACTATCACGCCCCAGCAATAACAACGTACAAACGGTTTTTGGGACTAGTAGACCAGTCTCTTCCAAACCCTCAGCTTATGAAAGCACCGATTGGGGTTATGGAGAAGGTGTGGTAGCTAAACTATCCCTCAAGCCAAACAAAACACTCTCGGCTGGCAACCTTTGCACCGTAACCTACACCGTTGATAGCGCAACCGAATATGTAGGTTTTTAACATGTTATAATAATCACATATGTCAATCAAACTACCAAAAATCTTTCTCGATTCGAGCGATCCGGCAGAAACAATAAAAGCTAAAAGTCTTCTCGGCAGGTTGGACGGTCAAACCACCAATCCTTCATTAGTAGCCAAAAATCCAGAGGTCCAAAAATACGTCGCCTCTGGAAAAAAACTCACCGAAAAGGAACTCCTCTCTCGCTATAAAACAATAATTGGAGAAATCGAAAAAGAAATTGCCGGTCCGCTTTCGGTAGAAGTATATGCCGACTGGAGCACCGATGCGAAGACCATCCTCAAACAAGCGGAAGATATGTTTACTTGGGGAAAAAATATTTACGTTAAATTCCCGACAATTCCGGCCGGTTTGCAAGCGGCCCATGAGTTCACCAAAAACGGTGGTCGAGCCAACATGACACTGATTTTCGACCAAGCTCAATCGGCAGCCGTTTACTCCGCTACCTTTCACCCCGAACATAGCAGTAACGTCCATTTTCTTTCCCCTTTTATCGGCCGCTGGGATGATCGTGGATACGATGGTCTCGATCTCGTAAAAAACATCATTAAAATGTATAAAAAATTCGACAAACAGAATAACGTCAAAAAATCCCATGTCGAAGTATTGGCCGCCTCCATACGCACTCTCGACCATTTTTATGCTTCTATTTTCCTGGGCGCGGATATTATGACTATTCCTCTAAAAACCATCAATCAATGGATCGAGCAGGAAAAATGGATGCCCGACGAAAAATACCGCATAAAAACTAGTGGACTAAAGTCCATCATATATCAAGATATACCCTTCAAACAAAATTACGAAGAGTATACGATCGATAAGACCGAAGGCAATCTATTGGATGAAGGTCTGAAAAAATTCGCTAAGGACTGGAATGCGTTATTGGGAAAATAATTTACCCTAAAAATAATTCGGGGTTGACATTTGTGGTTTTTTTCCCCATAATGAATGCTATATGAAGATTACGGTTTACACAATTACCGACTGCCAATTCTCCAAGCAAGAAAAAGAATATCTAAAGGCCCACAACTTAGCATACGAAGAAAAAAACCTCGAAACTAACCACGAATTTCTTACCGAAATGCTTAAAATTTCCGATAATTTTGCCGGAACTCCTGTCACGGTTGTCGAAAAAGATACCGATGCATCCGTCGAAAAAACAGATGATAAAAAAGATACAAAAGATGCCAAAAAACTTGTACTAAAGGGATTCACGGCAGAAGAATTCGACACCGCGCTTGGTTTCGAGAAAAAAGAAGGTGAAGAGAAAAAAGACGACAAGCCGAAAGAAGCGGGCACAGAAGAAAAGAAACCGCCTACGGAATCGTCGAAAACACAACCTTCCGTAGTCGTAGTCAACCAACCAACAACAGTCAATGCTCAACCTCCTCAATCTCCGACTCCGGTAACGCCCCCATCAACTCAGCCCCAACAGTCGACACAAACGGCCGGTACCCCTACCCCTACAATGGATCAGCAAACACAACCAACTACTCCAACACCCCAACAGCAACAAATTACCAATACAGAGCCTCAACAATTATCACAACAACAAGCGCCTAGTTCATTACCTCCACAGCCAACAATAAATGTCGATCCTTCTATGCCTGCAGTACAACAGCCGGCCGAAGAAGCCATAAACGACGCCTCCCTGGACGCGATACTGAAAGACCTTCAGGAAAAAGCTGGAGCAGCCGACGGATCTCAAGTACAAACCGCTCAGGCTATGCCCACTATTGCACAAGCTCCCGCTCAAAACACACCAGTACAGCAGCCTTCAGCCCCAGTAATTCCAGATTTCGGGAATAGCTGATCATATATGATCCGTCGAAAAATAACTGCAACTTTTATTTCTATATTTATTTTTTTATTTTTTTCCGGCTTTATATTACCTTCGATTCACGCACAAGGAACCTCTTTCACCTTTGGCGCAAATGGCGATATAAACTCCAACTCAAACTCCGATGTAACATTAAGAAAAGCGGGCTCCTCCAGTTTGGATTTTTTTATCGCACTGGGAGATTTGAGCTATGCCACCACTTCCACCGAAACTGCTTGGTGCGACTATGTCAAAGCGCGGGTGGGACAACATCTACCCTATGAACTAATCGTTGGCAACCACGAAGACGATCCACCGGCAGGCAACAATATTGACGGCTTTAGAACTTGCCTCCCTCACAGAGCAACCGCATCATATCAGGGTGATTACGGCAAAGAATACTATTTCGATTATCCAGCGACTTCCCCTATTGCTAGGTTCATACTGATCGCGCCGAACCTGAATATAAACGGTACTTCATACAAATACTTAAAAGGAGACGCCCACTACAATTGGACTGCGGCCGCAATCGACGATGCCCGAGCAAAAAACATTCCCTGGGTTATTGTCGGCATGCATGAAAACTGTATTACAGTCGGAGTAAAGTCCTGCGAAATAAAAACCGACATATTCAACTTATTCGTAGAAAAAAGGGTCGACCTGGTACTCCAAGGTCACGATCACGATTACCAAAGGAGCAAACAACTGGCTTTCACAACAGGTTGTACCGGCATACAAACAGGCACAGCCAATACTGCCTGTGTCGTCAATAATACCTCGAACACCACCTTCACCAAAGGCAACGGAACAATACTCATAATCGACGGCACCGGAGGGGCAGGGCTTTATGATGTGTCAGGAAGCGACGGAGAAGCCCCCTACTTTATCACCTGGTCAGGCAACAATAGCAATCCCACCTGGGGATTTGCCAAATTTACGGTCAGTTCGACGAGTATAAATGGCCAGTTTGTAGCCGCGACGGCAAGCTCTTACACAGATACTTTTTCCATCGTCGGATCAGGCGTACCGACAACTACCCCAGGCAGCGGGCCATGCACAAATAAGAAACTTGGTGATGCGGATTGCAAGCCCGATGGCACGGGTAAAACTGTTACATTAGCCGATTTTGAAATATGGCGTAAAGAGTACCTGGCACAATGCTCGCAAGCCAATCCAACCGGCTGTCAGACCGACGATGATGGCGATGGAAGCGCTATGGATGCCAACTTCGATTATCCTGGCTCCGGCTCAACAACCACCGATACGGCTGTAACTCTTTCGGACTTTGAGACCTGGAGAAAAAACTACATAACAGGTGTCTAGCCCCCTTTTCTTTCAACTATCATCTCCTTAATTATACGTACCCTTATATTTTTGCTCCCACCAGATATTTGTTTAGCAAATTCATCCGCTTTGTCATAGTCTTTTTTTTCTATCATAATAACTGCACGATTATACAGAATGAGATCTTTTTGCGCCTGATTGGTTGGCTTTATGCTCTGAAGCAACAAGTCGGCTTCGTCATATTTTTTTTGCACAAGTTGCAGTCCGGCATAGTTCACAGCGACCGCAGTCCGGTCGACGAACGCGTAGATATTTTTATTTTTCTTCAGCGCCCTCTTATACTCTTCTTCTGCCGAGGCGTACTGTTTTTCGCCGAAATAATAATCACCCAGATATGCGTGACCTTCAGAAAAGTTATTATCCCGCACGACTTCTTCATGAAAAAAACTGTAGTCGCTGTCAAATCTCCATCCGGAAGCAAGAGTTGAGCGTACAGCGACAGCAATCCACAGAGACATCAATCCATAAATCGCGAATTTATACTTCTTTTTGCCAACCGATCTGCGACTTAACACAAAAACAGCTGGAAAAATCATCCCGGCAAAAAAACCATAATGGGGAGAATAAAATCTGGGTAGAGGCAATATATTTAATCCCGGAACGATGCTTACAATGATCAATAAAAGAATTTTCGGCCAGCCACC
>CAYMOO010000078.1:0-1353 GCA_964392185.1 uncultured Gammaproteobacteria bacterium | reverse complement strand
GCTTCCGATGAGATATCCCAAATTTTTTTGCTTTAACAAACGTGAATTCTGACCATACTCATAAATCACGATCATCGCCGGGATATAAAAAAGCGCGGTCTCCTTGGACATATAAGCCAAAAGAGCAAAAAGTATGAATATAACTCGGTCAATATACCTCGACATCCTCGATCTATGATAAAAACACAAACTAGACATAGTGAACAGTGTCATGAGTAATTCCGGCCGATAAGCGATCGCTCCGACAGGCAGGATATGGACCGGAACTATGCCGGCAATAAGCTGCGTCAGCATAGATTCCCGTTTATCCAGATTGAAAAACACTGACAAAAAACGTGGCAGTACCCACAGGATGCACATAAATATAATTATGTTCGTCAGATGATAACCGGGAGCATACTGTCGGTAAAAAATGTGGTCAAGATTATTGAAAATCGTCACGACTGGTCTATAAAATGTAGTTTCGCCAAAACCACGCAGAAAAATATTTCTTATAAAATCAGATTTTACAATTGTTCGTCCGTATTCAATATCTCCATGGTCTAACCAAATAAACCCATTTGGTATATAAGCTATATGCAATAAAAATAGAATCCCCAGAAGCACGTATTCGGCTTTTTTCATATTGAGAGAGATATCTCTTACTTAGCTTTCTTAGGTAAGCTTTCACAGGCTTTTCCATCCTTGTCTCCGTCCAGACGATTGAGATCATGTTCCGTGCCACCCACTTTCTCGAAAAACCCTTGCGCCGAAGGCTGGCTATCGAAATCGGAACAGTTATAATCGTCGGCTTCTTTACCTTTCGCACTGTCGGTTGTGATATTGCCGAGTTTATCGAATAACAAATTACCCTTCTCATCCCTGCCCACTTCCGATTCCTTGAAAGATTTGGTATCGATAAGCTTCTGCACATCGTAATCTTTTTTATTGGCCTCGAGCCCCAAAGCTACCAACAAAACTATAAATATCGCCGCCAGAGCAATCCGCATCTTCTGCCAAAAGAAAAACAAAATAGCAACGATAATCATCAAGATCACAATGAACCACATCCGGAATTTATGACTCGATCGTAGTTGTTGAAATTTTGAAGGTTTGCTGTCAGATTGCTGAATTTCGGCAGAATCGCTTTCTGTCTTCATTTTTTTCGACTGTTTATCGGTCATATTTTCAAGAAGTTATAAATTAGATATGATTATCGCATAAAGACAATACTTTTGCAATCACTTACCCATCACGCCCAACTCTACCAAAGCGAAACCGTAACGGGCGGTGTGGACTCTCAAATACTTTAGATCAAATTATGTTTAGGTTGTCATATCAACCTTTTATCCACAATTTGTGGCACTCCACAAA
>CAYMOO010000077.1:0-5907 GCA_964392185.1 uncultured Gammaproteobacteria bacterium | reverse complement strand
GGTAAAACTTATCCCGTTCTACAGGTATTCCGTGGCTCCATATATTTTTATAACAAGCATTTCCCCTATTGGCAGGTATTTATGTTAAAATATATGCTACGTTTAAAAGCGATCCTTGCGATTATTATAGGATATATTACTAATAACGAATATCTTAAAAAAACCTATGCGGAAGCTTATCGAATCACTAAAATGGATAGATAACAACCTCCTACATCTACTAATGGGGGGCTTCGTTTTTATCGTACCTTTATATCCTAAATTCCCCATCAGAATAATCGACTACACGTATATTGCCGTGCGCGCTGAAGATATATATATAGCTCTTATGGTAATTGTTTTCCTGCTACAACTCATCCGTAAAAAAGTTGTTCTTAATAAAAAATTTCTCATGCCTATTCTGTACTTTTGGGTAGCGGTATTTGCATCTTTCGTATTTGGAGCCTACATACAAAAGACAGTAATATATAAACATCTCGGTTTTCTGCATTCAGCACGAAGGGTAGAATACATGATAATTTTTACCATAGCCACTTCCATAGTTACTTCCAGAAAAATTTTTACTAGATACTTATATCTCATCATTCTAACTTTAGGAATAACTTGCATCTATGGAATTGGACAAAAATTTTATGGCTGGCCAGCAATACAAACCATGAATCCGGAATTCGCAAAAGGACATTTACTTCTACTCACGCCAGAAGCTCGAGTTTCATCTACCTTTGCCGGACATTACGACCTGGCCGCTTATCTTGTTTTTCTCATACCTATTGCAATAGGATTTTATCTATATCTGGGGTGGAAAATTACTTATCTGATTGTAGCTCTGGCAATCTTTATCCTTAGTCTTACCGCATCTCGTATTTCAGCCATTGGGGCGTATCCCACTTCAACCGCTGCTTTTCTCCTTATTAATAAAAAATACAAACACTTTATCATTATTGGGCTAATCACCGCCTTTACCCTTTTATTTTCCAGCAATCTAATAAATAGGGTTCTCAAAACAGTACAAATTAAACAACTTTTTGTTAACGAAAAAACCGGTGAAGTCGTCGTCCCTCAAAAAATATCTTCAAAAGAACTTCCGGCCGGAACATCATATATAGCCATAAGCACAGTGCCAAAAAATGATAACGGCATGACGGATAAACTTCTTAAAGATAAGCTTCTTGAAGAAATACGCAAAGAAGCCTCACAATCGCACAAATTATTATCAGCATCGGAAGAAGCGTCTTTACTCGCGACGCGGTCTGCTGGCCTCAAGTCACAGAATACTGTAGTTACCGACATATCTCTTTCTACCCGTTTACAAGTCGAATGGCCAAGAGCAATTAATGCTTTTATTCACAATCCAGTATTCGGAGCCGGACCATCTGCAATAACAGAATCCACCGACAACGACTATTTGAGAAACATCGGAGAGTTTGGCGGTCTGGGCTTCATATTGTTTGCTCTAATCTTGTATAAAATATCCATATATATCTGGGATAAAACTAAAAAAATGGATAAAAAGAGCAAAATACTTTATCGAGGCTACCTATTTGGTCTCGCTGGGCTGCTTATAAATGCTGGCATGATCGATGTGTTTGAAGCTTCCAAAGTAGCCTATACATTTTGGATGGTTAGTGGTATGTTTATCGGTGCCCTTGAGAGCGAAAAATTATCTTAATACAACCAATGAGTAAAAATACCACTTCTTTTATGTCCAAGGCTGACAAATTAATTCTCGTATTTATATTACTGATCGCATTTATATTTCGTCTCTACAAAATAAATACTCCACTTGCCGATCTTCATTCATGGAGGCAAGTTGACACCGCAGCTGTGGCTCGTAATTTTGAAAGATATGGCTTCAACCTCTATTTACCTCGTTATGACGATATTTCCAGTAATCAAACAGGGTACGAAAATCCACAGGGTTTACGAATGGTAGAATTTCCAATTTACAATGCCACTTTTGCCTTTTTGCACCGATCTATTCCATATTTCAGTCTAGAGATTTGGGGTAGATTGGTTACTGCTGTTATGTCACTCTTCATTATCGCAGCGATATATATTCTTTGCTTGAAAGAAGAGGACCGTACGACAGCCTTATTCGCTTCTCTTACTTATGCCATCTTCCCCTTTTTTGTATTTTTTTCAAGAGTAATTCTGCCGGAAACTACCGCTTTGGCCTTCACCATGCTATCGATTTTATTTTTATATTTTTATATACACGGGGACAATAACAAAAAATATATCCATCTGACGGCCTCGGCTATCCTTTTCGCACTTGCACTCTTGGCAAAACCGACGGCAATATTTTATGGAGTCACCTTATTTTTTCTATTCTTTCAAAGTAAAAAAATTAAAATATTGAAATCGATACCATTTTACCTATTCTTTGCCATTAGCCTAGTACCTTTAATACTTTGGAGAAAATATATCGGCCAATATCCGGAAGGAATACCTGCTAGCAGTTGGCTTATAACAAATGTCAATACTTATGAGGGCATGAAGAATATTTTTTTCAAGCCCGCATTCTTCAGATGGATATTTTATGAACGCCTGACAAATATAGTATTTGGTGGCTACTTAACTTTCTTTTTTGTTCTCGGTTTATTAAAAAAATCAAAAAATAGCTTTTTTTTGAGTCTCGTTCTATCCGCGGCAGCATATTTATTTACTTTTCAAGGTGGAAACGTGCAACATGAGTATTATCAAACCTTAATATTTCCGGCGCTCGCTATCGCCGTCGGGCGGGGAATTTCGTTTATAAATGAATATAGGAAAAATTTTATAAGTCCAGTACTGCTCTGGACTATATGTTTAGCAGTATGGATAAGCGCCTTTGTGTTCTCTTGGTATAGAGTGCAAGAATTCTATCGCTATCCGAATGATCTTGTACAGATAGCTCGGGTAATTTCTACTTTAACAGATAAAAACGATCTTGTAGTAACAGACCGCTTGGGTGATACTACTCTACTTTATCTAGCCAACAGACGTGGAGCTCCGTCTAAATATAAACCACTTGAAGAGCTTAAAAAACTCGGCTATTCTTATTATGTAACCCAAAATAGTGAAGAAATAAAAAATCTCAAACAGGATAATGGATATAAAGACAAAGTAGTATTCGAAAATACTCAGGGAGACATATTCGCGGTGTTCAAGTTGTAATCATACACAATGAAAATCCTCATGTTAACTCCCTATCTGCCCTATCCGCCAGCGTCAGGCGGACAGATACGGACACTCAATCTACTCAAATATCTAAGTAAAAATCACTCCATAACACTAATATCTCTTTATAAAAATGAAAAAGAAAAAAGATATGCATCCCATCTGAAATCGTACTGCAAAGACATATATCTATGTAAACGAGCTGAAAAACCTTGGCAAATAGGCAACATTCTAAAAGCCATTTTTTCATTACTACCCTTTTTGATTGTAAGAAACTACTCAGTTGAAGCAAGACAGACAGTAGAAGAACTTCTATCAAAAGAACACTTCGATGTTATACATGCGGAAACATTCTATATTATGCCTCATATACCAGAGACCGACGTGCCTATTCTACTCGTCGAACAAACGATAGAGTTCAAAGTATACCAGCATTTCATATCTTCGCTTCCTATATGGATACGCCCATCGTTTTATCTAGATATACTGAAGTTAAAATATTGGGAATTATTTTACTGGAAAAAAGCCAATGCCGTAGCCACAGTTTCTAAATTTGATAAAATCACAATTCAAAGACTTGTCCCAGAGATTATGCCAGCTATAATTCCAAATGGCGCCGGGGATGAAATGTTCGCTAAAACATTAATCTCCAAAGATTTATCAAAACCCCAGCTCCTATTTATCGGAAATTTTTTCTGGCTGCAAAACACGGAGGCTGCGGAATTTCTCTTGGACAAAACATACCCCTTACTTAAAACGAAACATCCCAATGCGCAAATCATTATCGCTGGACAAAATGCAAAAAAACGATTTGCCACTTATGAAGGTGACCATATAAAAATAATAGATATTGCTCCGGATGACACCAACACAGTTCAAAAACTATATCATGAAGCGACGCTCTTTATCGCGCCCGTATTTGGTCCGGGTGGTACCAATCTCAAAATTCTCGCTGCCATGGCGGCCGGATTACCTGTAGTTTCGACTAAAATCGGCGCTAAGAGACTTGGAATGGAAAACTTTAAGCACGCCTGGATGGCCGAATCGCCCGAAGAGTTTGTCGAGGGCATTTCAAAGATGTTGAGCGATTCAACACTCTACGAAAATATAAGGAAAAACGCCTACGATCTGGCAGTACATTCATATAGTTGGAGTGCCATTTCAAAAGAGTTAGAAGTAGTTTATAGAACTGTCAGAACAACCCATGCATATAGGAATTGATATCTCCCAATTAGCCTATGAAGGCACCGGTGTCGCCCGGTATACAAAAGGTATCGTCGAAACCTCCTTGGCGCATCATGAATCTGGTGACGAATGGACATATTTTTTTTCTGGATTTAGAAAACAACTAGATCCGACAATTGAAGATAAAATAATAAAATCAGGCAGCAAACTAATTAAATTCCCCCTATCCCCTCGTATGCTTTCCATTTTATGGAATGATTTACATGTTCTATCCGCAGATAAATTAACCGGAAAACTCGATTGGTTCATCACTTCCGATTGGACCGAACCTCCAGTTAGTGGCAATAAAGCGACCATAGTGCACGATCTTGTCTTTAAAAAATACCCTGATACTGTACACAGATCTATAAAATCTACTCACGAAAAAAGACTGAGAAGAGTCGCGGCAGAATCGAATTTGATTTTTTGTGATTCAATAGCAACAAGAGACGATCTTATAAACGAATACTCGATCGCCAAAAATAAAACTATCATCAATTATCCTGGTGTAAAGTTGACTAAACCATCAGAGGATCATATAGAAAAGATAAGAAATAAATACAACCTTATAAAACCCTTTGTGCTCAGCGTAGGTAAAATAGAACCCAGGAAAAACCTAAACAAATTGATTGAAACTTTTGAATCAATAGAAGCAGAGGTGGAACTAATTATAGTGGGTCCGGATGGTTGGGGTAATATCGACAATTCAAAAATAGATAATCATCGCATCCGCCTTCTTGGATATGTACCAGATGAAGAACTATATGCTTTATATGCTAGCGCTATTTGTTTCGTCTTTCCTTCACTTTACGAAGGATTCGGGTATCCGGCGGTCGAGGCTATGTCCTTGGGTTGCCCTACTGCTTTATCTCGTACTTCTTCCCTCATAGAAATAGGTGGCGACGCAAGTATTTTTTTTAATCCGGAAAAAGTAGATGAAAACTAATCAACGATAAAAACGAAAGAGAAAAATGCCGTAACTTAGGTTACGAACGAGCTAAATACTTCACATGGGAAAAATATTATCAGATTTTGCAAGAATCTCTGATTAACTATGGAAGATAAATTTACAATTGGAATCGACGGGAATGAAGCAAATGTCGAAAAACAAGTAGGTGTATCCGTATATACATTAAATTTGCTTAAATATTTCCAATCGAATAATGATAAAAAAGTAAATTTCATAGTCTATTTAAGAAAAAGTCCGGGAGCCTGGATGCCGAAAGAAAAAGAAAATTTTCATTATCGTTTAGTAAAAGGGCCTTTTTTTTGGTCTCAGTTCTTTTTACCTCTTAATTTATACATCCAAAGGGGTATAGACATATTTTTTTCACCCGCACATTACACTCCTAGATTCTGCCCCGTTCCCACGGTCGTTACAATACATGATTTGTCATACTTTTATTATCCGGAAGAATTTTTGAAAAAAGACCTTTACAAATTAATCAACTGGACCGCGCGGGCGATATATATATCAAAATTCATCATAGCCGTATCGAAAACAACAAAAAAAGATATATTAAA
>CAYMOO010000076.1:0-6013 GCA_964392185.1 uncultured Gammaproteobacteria bacterium | reverse complement strand
ACTTTCCTTTCGACATTTGATAACGATAAACCCAAAATAAAGCAAGACACGGAATATTATAAGCGGGGAGAAGTGAGGACAAAAGATTTTCGGATAAACATTTTATATTTTCCCTATTGGGAAATAAGAGTTAACGGAGCACAGATAGATCCGCAAGAGTTCGACTTTTTGGGGCGGCCGATTGTCCATTCGGAGGCGTCTATGAATGACATTGAAGTTCGTTATCGGCAAACAAATTTGGAGCTCGTTTCCGACATGTTGAGTTTGCTCGCGATTGTTGTTGTGGGTATGATTATCTTAAGGCGTGAAAAATCGATATTTTACCTACTTCTGAAATAACCATGACACAAATACAGTCTGATTCGGATTTGAAGAGAAAAAGTTTGGTCAGTGTGCTGTCTTTATTTTTCCAGAGCGGATATGCGGCGGGTCTGGGGTTGGCGGCAAATCTGGTCCTCACCGTGCTTCTGACGCCAAAAATTTTCGGGATTTATTTTACTGTTCTTTCCGTGATTGCACTACTTAATTATTTTTCCGATATCGGGCTTGCCGCATCTTTGATTCAGAAAAAAGATCTTGATGAAAAAGATGTCAGCACGACATTTACAGTACAGCAAATACTTATAATCTCGCTTGTTGCCATCGGATTTTTACTCACCGGCTTTGTGAAATCTTTTTATGATTTTCCCGAAGCGGGGATTTATTTGTATTGGGCTTTGCTTTCGGGGTTTTTTATTTCATCTCTTAAAACTATTCCGTCGGTATTTCTCGAGCGGTCGGTGCAGTTTCAGAAAATAGTACTCGTACAAGTAATTGAAAATACGGTTTTTTATGTTTCGGTAATCATCTGTGCGATATCGGGCCTTGGTTTGAACAGCTTTACCGTCTCGGTGATACTGCGATCCATTGTGGGTTTGGTCGCTATGTACTCGATCTCATTTTGGCGGCCACGGGTTGGAATTTCGAAAAAAAGTCTCAAGTCCTTGTTGTCTTATGGAGTACCATTTCAGGCGAGTTCGTTTCTGGCTCTTTTTAAGGATGATTTGATCACGCTTTATCTCGGAAAAGTCCTCGGTTTTACGGGACTCGGCTACATAGGATGGGCAAAAAAATGGGCGGAAGCGCCGATAAGGATAATAATGGACAATATAACTCGCGTACTTTTCCCGGTGATATCGCGGATGCAAAACGATAAAAGCCGTATTGGCCGGATTCTCGAGAAGATTTTGCGTTACCAATCTCTCATATTAGCACCGACATTATTGGGGTTCGCTGTGCTTATGAGGCCTCTTATCGATATCATACCTCGGTACAATAAATGGGCTCCGGCATTGCCGATCTTTTATATTTTTGTCGCTTCGGCCTACCTTTCGACTTACTCGACTCCGTTCATCAATCTTTTTAACGCTTTGGGTAAGGTGAAGATTTCGCTTTTGTTTATGGTGATTTGGACGGTTACCACTTGGGTGTGCACGCCGCTTTTTACTCATTACTTCGGCTATTATGGTTTCCCGCTCAGTCAGCTTATATTGGCGGCGACTTCAATTCTCGTTATGATAAAGGCCCGATCTATCATTAGTTTCAGTCCGCTTTCACAGATCGGACCGCCATTATTGTCGGCTAGTGTTATGGCTATTATTATGTGGTGGCTAAGCACATCGCTTGAAAGCGATGTTATCGCCGTACCCACCGCGGCTCTTGCAGGTGCGATCGTTTATTACCTATTGGTAAGATATCTTTTCCGGATTAAAATAATCGAAGAACTGAGAGCTCTTATTAAAAAATAATTATGAATAACATATCGGTCGTAATCGTCGCTAAAGGTTCGCCAAAGCATTTGGGTGAGTGTATTGAGTCGGTAGTTGCTCACGCATCGGAGGTGGCCGTTCTCGATATTGGACTGGAGCCCGCTGCTCGTGGACTACTTGACGGTTTCGAAAAAGTGACTGTTCATAAAATAGAAAAGCCTGTTCCTTATGTTGAGCTGATAAGGGAAGAGTCGAAGGGGTATGCCAAAAACGAATACGTTTTGTTCCTTGACCCGGACGAAGTCTTGCCGGCGGAGCTGATTACGAGACTAAAAGAAGAAATTGGCAGAGCCGACTACGTTTCTATTCCGAGGAAAAATTTAATATTCGGTAAATGGATGAAGCACACACGCTGGTATCCTGACTATCAAATCAGGTTTTTTAAGAAAAACGCTGTCCGGTGGTCGAAACTCATCCATTCACAACCGGAAGTGAATGGTCGCGAACTCCGACTGGAGGCCACTGAGAAATACTCGATAGTTCATTATAATTACGAATCGGTTGATGAATATCTGGAAAAAATGTGCCGTTACGCCAAAGCGGAGGCGGCGAACTTTCTGGAACAAAAGCAAGAGTTCGGCCTACCGCAGGCATTTTCTAAAGGGATATCCGAGTTTGTCAGCCGCTATTTTGCCGGTGACGGCTATAAAGATGGTATGCACGGATTCGTCCTTTCGGTTTTACAGATGTTTTATTATTTCTTGGTCTTCGTGTATTATTGGGAGATGAAAAAATATCCGGAAGAAGATATTTCGCGGTCATCTTCGCAGATACGAGGTTTTTTCCGGAGAGGTTTGTTCGAAACGAATCACTGGATGAAAAATAAACAGATTGGCAACCATGGAATCAACGAAAAATTAGAGCAGTTTTTTTTGAAGAAGAACAGCTGAGACAAAATATGAAATTAAGCAGAAACAAAAAAATACTTATCGTTCTTTCGGTAATTTTTTTTCTTGTCCGTTTACCCTTCCTTGATCAGCTTTTTTTGTTGCATGATGAGCGCGATATTGTGCTTTCCGGACTGTCGGTTGCCAGAACCGGCCATGATTTGTATGGCAGCTTTTTACCTTTTACATTTTCACATATAAATCCTGACAATCCGCTTTTTGCGATATATTTCTCCGTCTTGGCTTGGCTTGCTATTCCCTTCAAAACAGTCTTTTTCGCCAGATTGCCCTATGTTCTGGTCTCAACTCTATTTCTTTATTTAGTTTACAGATTACTCCGGGAATTCCGGCAGCCGGAAAAGATAGCAATTCTTACCGCATCATTATTTTGCTTCAGTCCTTGGATTTTTCATATATCCCGGTTGGCAATGGACGTGACGGTGGCTTTCGTTTATATTCTTGCCGGGATACTGTTTTTTCTCAAAAGGAAGAAAATTTTGGCATTTGCGCTTTTTTTCCTCGCTTGTTTTAGTTATCAGGGTTTCCGTCTGCTGGTACCGTTCCTCGCGATTTATCTGGAATGGTTTTTTTATCTCAAGGACCGTGATGGCAAGACACTCCGCAAATCGATATTGATTGACGGCATTTTGGTGTTTTTGATATTTGTTTCTATCTTCTTTATCGATGCGAAAATTACCGCCAACCGTTTGGATCAGTTAGTCTTTTTAAATAAAACCCAGCTTACACCAGCGGTTGACTTGTTGCGGAATTCTTCCATCGCGCCTCAAATCGTAAGAAAAATATTCAGCAATAAATTTACGGTCAGCGTCGACTATATCGTCTCGAATTTTATAATGGGGCACGACCCGCTGTATCTATTCAAAACAGGCGATTACAGCCCGATAAACGGCAATGGCGTCGCGGGGCAATTTTTCTTGGTGTTTCTGTTGTTTTTCTATATTGGAGTAATAAATTTGGGGAAGCGGCTCGACAAATACGGCTGGTATATAGTTGGTCTAATTGTCGTCGGGATGATTCCGGCCCTTGCCCGGGGCGGTTCGGTTACCTTTTCCATAAGAGCGATTCTGTCGGGTATAGGTTTTGCATATATCATTGCGATCGGAATCGAAGAATTTTTGGTTTACACCCGTGGGCTTAAAAAGACATATCGTACGGCTGTTTTTGCTGTCGTATTTTTTGTACTCGGTCTAAACTTGATATATTTTGCCTATGATTATTTTACCCGCCGACCGGTCACTGTCGGCGAGTTGTATAACGAAAACGAAAGACGGCTGGCGGAATATTTATCTACAACTGATGATGGTTATACCGTATACCACGCCCATGCGAGAGATGCCTATTTCTCATATATCTTTTTAAGCAATAAAGTGAATTTTGCCAGGCTTTCACCCGCCCAGCCCGGTGCTCATGAGTTTGTCGCAGGTAAGACAAAGTTCGTCCAATGTCAGAAATCTTCCGACTTTCTTAATAAAAGCCGGATAGTGATTCATGAAGCTTGCTTGAGTGAGCTTGAGTACGCCAAACTGCCGCAGATGAGAAAGATCGCCAAGGAAATACCTTACGCCGATATCTCGGGCAAATCGGCTTATTTTGTCATCCGGTAATAATCTTATTTCCTGAGAACGATAACGTCTTTATTTTCAAAGATATTTTTGCTTCCCGTAAACATTTTCGGGTCGCACTGGGAACCTATTTTTATCAGATAAATATATCTCGCTTCTTTAGGAGCGGAGCAGGGGTTTTTTAAAGTGTGTTCGAGGCGTGATTTATAGTCTATATTGAGGAGCGTCAGCTGTGTTTCGTCTGCGATGTAAGTAGGCTTTCCGGAAAAAGCCGAAATGTATGCGGTATCGTCGTAATAAGCAAGCGCCCGTGGACTTTTTTTGGGATTATCCTTGTTTTTCATAATGGGGGCGTATACCAAACCTTCCGGTTGGTTCTTGAGAAAACTGAGAGCTTTTTGTTCTCCGTCTGGAAGATATGAAGGGGCTGGGTAAGAAGCAAAGCCTTTTATCGTATCAAGAGCATTGGGAATTGTGAGTACGATGATGACCGACAGCAAAATGATTTTCCACGTTTTATTTTTTTTGGCAAGCAGATATACCGATTCCGCTGCCAGCAAAGAAGCTAGAAACAGTCCGTAATACGTGAATTGGATCGTATTCCACCAAACACCCTTTTGTATGAATAGGCCGGTCAAGGCAAGCGATAGTACAACAGAAATAAAAAGGCTTATTTCCATCAGATTCAATTTTTTTCTTGCCAGTTTATATAGAAGGTAAGGTATCGCGATTATTCTCGTGCCGAAGTTGAAGATGACGAAAATAAGTATAGTCAGCGATTCGATCCAGATAAGTTTGGGGCTGGTTTTTTTCGATTGCGAGATGGCGTTTTGCAGGAAGTAACGTGCATTTACAGTATCAGGGAGATAATACAATTCTCTCTCTTCGATGACTGGATGTATCGTGGACATTGGGCTGAAGACCAGTCCCGCACCGGTTTTTCCTCCGGCGAACGGATTGTAAAAAAGATAAACAACCAAGGCAGAAAAAGAAATAATTATCAGTATTCCTTGCAGCGCTTGGCGAATTTGTTTCTCCCTTATACCAAAAACCGCCAAGTAAAAAACTGTCAAGAATAATGAAATTATTCCCCCGTAAAATTTTAGCGCCAATATGGTTGCATTAAGTAAAGCCAATAAAAAATAATTAGGGCAATTTTTCCGCAGCTCATATAAAACCATAAGTATCGCGACCAACGAAAACGCAAACTGTAAGTTGACAAGATCGAGACCCGGTTGCATGGTAAGAAGTCCGGCGGAATCCCAGATTGTCCCATGATGATAAAGTGTCAACATGTATGAAAAAGATCCGGCGAAGAATATGAAAAACAGAAGAATGCCGATAAATAGCGGTGAGTCGTGCTGCTTTCTGCCGAAGCGTACAGCCGCCCAAATAATAAGCACAAACCATAAAAGAGGAAAGATTTTGAAATAGAGAAATGAAGCGTCGATCCCGATACGGGTGAAAATAAATATCAGGATATCGAGCAGGTAATTGTATCCATATAAATTTGCACCTGAAAATATCGGTAGAGAGAAGGGAAACGAGGAGAAAGAGGCGGTAATAATTGCCAGATGCCAAATGGCGTCGTGTCCGTGGGCACCCCAGAAAAACAGACCGCATTTATCTTGGTAGCAAAAATGGGAGCCGCTTGGCAAAGAGACTAACATGTGGGCAACTGCGGTGGGGACGATTACGGCAAGGAGAAGTTTATGTTTTTTGATATAATCAATTA
>CAYMOO010000075.1:0-6099 GCA_964392185.1 uncultured Gammaproteobacteria bacterium | reverse complement strand
CTACAGGTGTTTTTCAAAGAAATAAGCCTCATTTAAACATTGGCACCATTGGTCATGTCGACCATGGTAAAACCACAACAACTTCTGCGATTCATTACGTTCTATCCAAAAAAGGTCAAGCTCAATTTCTTAAATATGAAGAAATAGACAAAGCTCCGGAAGAAAAAGCACGTGGAGTCACCATAAATATACATCACTCAGAATACGAAACAGACAAACGACACTATGCTCATATCGATGCTCCTGGTCATGCAGATTACATCAAGAACATGATCACCGGTGCAGCTCAAATGGATGGAGCTATACTTGTAGTTTCCGCTCCGGACGGCCCTATGCCTCAAACCCGTGAGCATATCTTACTTGCAAGACAAGTAAATGTTCCTGCAATCGTTGTTTATCTTAATAAAGTAGACATGGTGCAAGATAAAGAAATTATCGATCTTGTTGAAATGGAAGTACGCGATTTGCTTACTAAATATAAATATCCTGGCGACAAAGTTCCAGTAATCAAGGGTTCATCACTAAAAGCTCTTGCCGATGATCCAGAATCGATAAAAGCTATCGAGGATCTTATGAAAGCAGTTGACGAATATGTTCCAGATCCAGTCAGACCTCTCGACAAACCGTTCCTTATGCCAGTCGAAGATGTCTTCACAATTTCCGGTCGTGGAACTGTTGCGACTGGTAGAGTTGAAAGAGGTGTTGTTAAAGTAAACGAAGAAATTGAAATCGTTGGTGTCAAAGAAACCAGAAAGACTGTTGTTACCGGGATTGAAATGTTCCGAAAAACTCTTGATGAAGCAAGGGCCGGTGATAATGTCGGCATCCTTCTTAGAGGTGTCGAAAAGACAGACATCGAAAGAGGACAAGTTATTGCTAAGACAGGGTCAGTCACACCTCATACAGAATTTGAAGCAGAAATTTATGTCCTTACAAAAGAAGAGGGCGGACGTCACACACCATTCTTTAAGGGATATAGACCCCAGTTTTACATCAGAACAACAGATGTTACTGGTGAACTTAATCTTCCGGCAGGTGTAGAAATGGTTATGCCTGGAGATAATATCAAGATAAGCGCAAAGTTAATCTATCCGATCGCTCTTGAAGAGGGATTGAAATTCGCAATCCGAGAGGGTGGTCATACGGTAGGCGCAGGTGTGATTACAAAAATAATTAAGTAACACAACTGTATAACTAAATAATCTGCAGATGGTATTGCACACTGCAGATTATTTAGTATAATACCACTAGATATTGCACTTTATAAAAACTTATGCCAAAAGGACGTATTAGAATCCGATTAAAAGCTTACGATCACAGACTTGTCGATGAGACCTGTCAGAAAATAGTCGATACGGCTATCAAGACGGGCGCATCAATACAGGGACCTGTACCACTTCCCACCAAGAAGTCGGTATTTGTAGTAAACAAGTCGACTTTTATCGACAAGGATTCACGTGAACATTTTGGCTTTAAAATTCACAAGCGCCTTCTTGATATCGTCAACCCAACTAATCAAACTATCGATTCGTTAATGCATCTTGAACTACCTGCAGGAGTGTGGGTGGAAGTCAAAATGTAACGGTTGATTGTAAGATGGCTAAAATGCTGGATTACCTGATATAATGATATTGCATATTCCAGCAAGTTAGTATATAATTTCCATCAATGATAATTTTCCTTAGTACGGAAAATTTGTTTTGCCGGTGAAGCCGGAATTGCGGACAGATCAAGGCCCTGTCTGGGCCATTTTTTTTGTTAACTTTACACTATGTCGGGTTTTATTTTAGGTAAAAAAACTAAACAATCGCAGATGTTTGACGATTCAGGAGCTAGAATCCCTGTAACTTCTATAGAAACTTCATCGTGCTATTTGGTAGATGTAAAAACTTCTAAAAACGATACCCAAGATATAGTCTCTATTAAACTTGGTTTTGGTAAAGTTAAGTCATCCAACAAACCAAAAAGAGGACAAATCGAAAAAGCGGGAATAAAAAGCCCGCTTCGTTTTTTGCGAGAATTTAGCACAAGTAAATACAATATCGATGCAAAATTTATAGAAGAAGAAGGAAAAAGAGGTTTTAAGCTGGGAGATAATAAGATTTTCGTAGGAAATGAAGTCAGCCCTACATTTTTATTCAAAAAAAGCGATCTAGTTAGTGTCTCAGGTACTTCCAAAGGAAAGGGTTTTCAAGGAGTTGTCAGAAGACATGCGTTTGCCGGTGGACCGAAAACTCATGGACAGTCAAATAGACACAGAGCTCCAGGCTCTATGGGACAAACAACCACACCTGGAAGAGTTTATCGAGGTAAACGGATGGCTGGACGTGTTGGTGGTGAAAGAGTAACTGTGCAAAATTTACCTATTGTAAACGTGTCTGAAAATTCTATTTTAGTTAAAGGTTTGATCCCTGGTAATCGAGGTGAAGTTGTGGAAGTTGTAAGTAGAATCGTTTAATAGAATAATATGGTAGCAACTAAAAAAATACAAAATAAGCAATCGACCATACCTATATATATGGTAGATGGCTCACATAGCAAAACTATCGAATTGCCCAATGAATTATTCCATGGGGATATTAATAAGAGACTGATAGCTCAATACGTCAGGGTTTATCTCTACAATCAAAAAGAATACAACGCGTCAACAAAGACTAGAGGTGAAGTAGTCGGGTCAACAAGGAAAATTTATAGGCAAAAAGGCACTGGTCGCGCGAGACATGGAAGTATAAAGGCTCCTATATTTGTTGGAGGTGGTGTTGTCTTTGGCCCGAAACCGAAAAATGTATCTTTGCAAATGAATCAAAACCAAAAAAGAAAAGCGCTCATAGCTTCACTTTCACAAAAAGCATTGGAAGGCGCAGTACTTTGTTTCTCAGATGAAGTACTAAGGATAAAATCTAAAACTCGCGAAGTGAAATCTTTCTTTGATAAGATTAATATTTCGGACAAGAAAAAATTGGTCGTCACCCACAATGACGAAAAGAATACGTTTAATTTAGGAGCTAGAAATTTGGAAAACGTTTCTATTGTTGATGTTGGTGCGATTAACCCTTATATAATATTGAACAGTGATCAAGTTGCTTTTACCGAAAGCTCGATAGAAATTCTCAAAAAGAAATTAATTTCTTAATAAAATCATGAAAGTTACAGAAGTTATAATAAGACCTTTACTGACAGAAAAAGCCACTGCGCTTGCACAGAATAAAGTGTATGTTTTTGAAGTAGATGAAAAAGCTTCAAAAGGACAAATATCAGCAGTAATCAGCAAACTTTATAAAGTAAAGGTGGCTTCAGTCAGAACGCTTAAACATAAAGGCAAGATGCGCAGAGCAGGTCGTTCGATGAAGATGAAGCAGCAACCTGATAAAAAAATAGCGATTGTTAATGTTTCCGAAGGGGAGATAAATTTATTCCCACAATCTTAATTTAATATTATGGCTAAAATAGTTATACCAGCAACTCAAAATCCGGAAAGAAGTCTCATAGAGATCCTAAAGAAACATTCGGGTCGGGATCACTCCGGGAAAATAACAGTACGTCACCAAGGAAGAAGACAAAAAAGATACTATCGTATTATTGATTTTCGACGTGATAAGCATGGAGTTATTGGCACAATCGCGAGAATAGAATATGATCCTAACAGAAATGCGAGAATAGCACTCGTAAATTATGAGGACGGAGAAAAGAGATATATTCTTCATCCGTTAAATCTCAATATTGGAGATACGATCGTTGCAGGTCCGGAAGCTGATATAAAAGTCGGTAATGCAGTGCCCCTCAAAAATATACCGGTAGGCATAGAAGTTCATAATATAGAGATACATCCTGGCCAAGGTGGCAAAATGGTTCGTGGTGCAGGTACTTTTGCCGTAGTTTTGGCGAGAGATAATAACTATGTTCATTTGAAGCTTTCCTCTGGAGAAGTCAGAATGTTTCCTAAGGAATCGTATGCGACTATCGGAAGAGTGGGTAATGTCGAACATAAAGATATTATCTTAGGAAAGGCAGGGAGAAAGATATTAATGGGTATTAGACCCACAGTGCGTGGTACCGCTCAAAATCCTCGTAGTCATCCACATGGTGGTGGTGAAGGAAGATCCGGAGAAGGTATGCATCCTAAAACACCTTGGGGTAAGCCGGCCCGCGGATTTAGAACTCGCTGGAAGAAAAAAGCGACCAATAAATTTATAGTACAAAGACGAAAATAATATGGAATCGACAACCTATTTAAAAAATCTGAAAATTTCACCTAAAAAACTGAGATTTTTATTGCCTAAAATAAAAAAAATGAGTCCAGTTGCAGCTGCAGAAGTTTTGGCTTATATGCCAGATAACTCTGCTAGAATCTTATTTGCAGCGATTCGTTCGGCAATGTCAAATGCAAAAAACACTTTAAAGGTAGATGATAGTTTGTTACAATTTAGAACTTTTTTTGTCGAAGAAGGTCAGAAACTAAAAAGATATCATCCAGCTGCCCGTGGTAGTGCGCGAGGTTATAAACGACGCTATTCCCACGTGAAGATAGTGATGGTTTCAACAGCAAGACAAAAGAAAACGGAAGAGGTTGTAGCAGTTCCTTCCGAGATTGAAGAAAAAGCAGAAAAGAAAGTAGTTAAGAAATCGCCGGTCAGAAGGACCAAAAAAAAGACTGAAATTAAAAATAAATAAATATGGGACAAAAAGTTCATCCAAAAGGCTTAAGAATAGGAGTAATTTATAACTGGGATTCCAGATGGTTTTTTTCAAGTAAAAATCTATATAAGACTTCTCTTATATCAGATATAAAAATGAGAGAACAGTTGATGAAGAAGTTTTCTTTTGCATCAGTGACCCAAATAGAAATAGAAAGAGCTATTAACAAAATTACCGTTATAATCCACTCAGTTAAGCCAGGTATGATAATAGGTCGTGGTGGAAAAGGACTTGAAGAAGTAAAAAGTATGATATTGGCGAATCTTTCTTATACCAAAAAAAAGAAGGATGTAAAAATAGATCTGAAAATAGAACCGGTAAAGAAACCATATCTCAATGCAGGGTATGTTGCTCAATTGATTTCCGATAAGCTTGTGCGCGGTTTCCCACATAGATCTGTAGTTCACAACGCAATGGGCCGCGTGATGGAAGCGGGAGCAAAAGGAATAAAAATTCAACTCGGAGGACGTATCGGAGGAGCGGAGATATCAAGAAGAGAAAAATTTTTCGAGGGTACTATCCCGACATCAACTATTAGAGAGGATGTTAATTACGCAATTCATCCAGCTCTAACAAGATCTGGTTATGTAGGTATTAAAGTTTGGATTTGTAGATAAATATGTTAGCACCAAAGAGACAAAAATATAGAAAACAGTTTAGAGGAATTTGGAAGAAAATGGCTATGAAGGGTGCTGAACTCGCATTTGGTACTTATGGATTGAAGACCATGGAAAAAGGATGGATTAAAGATCGCGAAATAGAGGCGGTGAGAGTTATTCTGGCGCGTGCTACCAGAAAGAATGGTAAATTCTGGATTCGTATTTTTCCCGATAAGCCATTTACTAAAAAACCACCAGAGGTAACCATGGGTGCTGGAAAAGGCGATGTTTCTCATTTTGTCGCATCGGTTGTCCCAGGTAGAGTGCTTTTCGAATTAGAAGGAGTGCCGGAAAGTGAAACAAGAAAAGTTTTCCGAGATGTTGCGGCGAAATTGTCGGTTATCAGTCAGTTTGTAAGTAAGGAAATATGAAAAAATTTATAGAAGAATCGGTTAAGAAGTCGGTGAAAGATTTGAGCGATGATATTCAAGTCTGTCGAAATGAAATCGCAATTGCCAGATTGGAAAAGAAAATCACCACTAAAAAAGATACCAACATCATCTCAAAAAAACGAAAACAATTAGCTATTTTATTGACTCTTAGGAATTCTAAGACCGAAAATAAGAAAATCAAATAAATTAAATATTTTAAATACAAATGTCGAAAACATTAACTGGTACGGTTGTTTCTAACAAAATGGAGAAGACAGTAGTGGTTCGTGTGGAACGCAAATTCCGACACCCGGTTTACCACAAAGTAATAATAAGATCAAAAAAATTAAAATCACATTGTGAGGGTAAAAAAC
>CAYMOO010000074.1:4991-6131 GCA_964392185.1 uncultured Gammaproteobacteria bacterium | reverse complement strand
CGGTTGGCGTTGGTGTCTTTGATGGATTTGGTGTCGGAGTTTTAGTTGGGGTTGGGGTATTTGTTGGGATAGGCGTATTTGTGGGTATGGGTGTGTTTGTTGGAATTGGTGTCGGTGTCTTCGTTGGTGTTGGAGTTTTTGTCGGTGAGGGTGTTGGAGTTTTTGTGATTGTGGGTGTCGGTGTAGGCTGACTACATATAATATCGACGATCGTAAGAAAAGCATCAGGCCAATCTTGGGCATTGGGCTTATATTGATAATTAGCGTCTTTTCCCGCTATCGATCTGAGGACACCTTCGTCTATTCCGCTCCCCGTACCATAGCCGAGAACATAATAAACTATTCCCGAAGAACGGCCGGAGTTCGCTTCGGCAATTGCACTATCGGAGTTTGAGCTATTACCGGACCAATTATGATTCGCTTTACCGTCGGATAAAAGAATCACCACTCTATTCTGTGCCGGAGCGGTTAATTGTTGATTGGCGATTTTAATTCCACATTCTATACAGGTACCTGATTTGACTTGCGCAATATTACTTATAGCGTTTTTTACATCGTTATAATTTGAACTTAATGCAATATCGAGGGTGGAGTTATAAGCCGGATCCAATTTGCCAGATCCGTCATTACCCTGTGCCCCGAATGAAGAAACACCAATTTTTGCGTTTGTGCCGGGCATAGATATAATACGGTCTACTAAAGTTTTTGCCGATTCTTTTGCCCATTCCAGTTTAGTTCTCCCATCGGCTTCTTTAGAATTCATGCTACTTGAGCGATCAATAACAACCATGATATTCGAATCCTGCAAAACACATGTGGGCGAAGAGGCGCGGTCAGTCCTTGTGACGGGCTGTCTTATGAGACTATAAGTGACAATAATAACCAATAAACAAATGAAAAAAATTCCGGTTACGATAATATAGCGCGACATGCGCGAATTTTTTTTATGAGTGAATAAATCTTTCGGCTCTGTTTTTTTATTGTCTAGTTTTTGTTCCTGTTCATTCATTATATTTGTTTAATATCACAATACAGTATCCAGGAAAAAAGTCAATAATATCGATAAAAATCATATATAATTTTGCATATGGACACTGAATCTAGAATCAAATTGATCAAAGAAGTTGGTGAAGAAGTCAT
>CAYMOO010000074.1:0-4891 GCA_964392185.1 uncultured Gammaproteobacteria bacterium | reverse complement strand
TGTGGTATGGATCTTTCTAAAGTGGAGTTCCATTGGGCGTCAGAAATGGTTAAGAATCCGGATTACTGGAAACTAGTTATTCAGGTAGGAAAAACCAACGCACTGAAAAGATTTATTCGCACTGCGGAGATGATGGGCCGGGAAGAATCCTTGGAAAAACTCACGGCCGCACATATTATATATTCCTGCATGCAGGTCGCCGACATATTCATGCTTGGAGCTAAAATTACACAATTAGGAATGGATCAGCGCAAAGTAAATATGCTGGCGCGTGAAATTGGCCCCCAACTTGGTTTCTGGAAACCGGTTGTGGTAAGCCATCATATGCTCATGTGGCTGGACAAACCACCCACTACCGACTCCTCCGATAAAATAACTCAGGCCATAAATATGAAAATGTCAAAATCCAAGCCGGATTCGGCAATATTCATGACCGACACATTTGAAGACATTAAAAGAAAAATAAATAAAGCCTACGCTCCCGAAGGCGTGATAAAACAAAACCCGATTCTCGAATATTGCAAACACATAATATTTCAGTCCTTCGACCGATTACAAACAGATTCATTGAAAATCGAACGTCCGGAAAAATTTGGAGGCAATCTAAATATAAAAACTTATGAGGACTTGGAAAAAATCTACGCAGAAAAACAGCTGCATCCTATGGACCTCAAACAAGCGGTAATTCGTGATCTTGATACATTATTACAGCCGGTACGACGACATTTTGAACAAAATCAGGAAGCGAAAAAATTGCTAGAAAAAGTCAGAAGCTATCAGGTAACGCGCTAAATATTGTTTGACTTCTCCGTTTCTGATATTATTTATAAATGCATTTCATTTATAATCGCGGGAGCATAATTTTTATTGTCTGTGGCATTGTTTCTTTAATTCCAATTTCTTTAGCTTCAGCTATGGTTGTATATGCAAATACCTTTGCCGCCCCAACTTCTCATCCGGCTATGTCGTTCGGCTCCGTATTACTTTTTCTTACGCCAATAATCGTTTACATAATGGGAGACTTGATATTTTATTATAAAATCGTCAAACATCAATTAATTTCATCACAAGAAAAAGTCCAGTCTGTAATTGGATTCATGTTGGCTTTTTTCACTATGTACTGTATCTATTTTTTCTCGCTCGATATGATTTCCGAATTGTTTAGAACGCTTAGCCATATGACATAAACATATGTTGTATAATATATGTATTAACATTTCTTCATAAAACATGAATACGCCACAAATGAATGAAATTTGCAAAGTACTACGATACTATATAATCAAATCATCTTCCGAAGCCGGTTCCGGACACCCGACCTCGTCTCTTTCTGCAACCGAACTGATGGCAACCTTGTTTTTCGGAGGATATTTTAAATATAATCTTGACAATCCAGACGATATCGCAAACGACCGGGTAATATTTTCAAAAGGCCACGCCTCCCCTCTATTTTATTCTCTGTATAAAGTCGCCGGAGCTATCTCAGAAAAAGAAATCATGGATTACAGAAAAATAACCTCTGATCTTGAAGGACACCCCACTCCCCGCTTCCGCTACACCGAAGCGTCTACCGGAAGTTTGGGTCAGGGACTATCGGTCGGCTTGGGTATTGCCTTAGGTATAAAAATGAAGTTCGGACATAAGCCTACCTCTACAGTAAACCACGAGATAAAAGATATAAACTCCCTTGGTTATACCGGCAAAAACAATAGTAAATCGGATAATCACGATTTACCAAAAGTATATGTACTACTTGGTGATTCCGAAATGGCCGAAGGTCAGGTATGGGAAGCGATTGAAATCGCCTCTCACTATAAAGTGGACAATCTCGTCGGAATAATAGATGTCAACCGACTTGGTCAGCGAGGTGAAACCATGCAAGGCTGGGATATATTACCCTTCAAACAACGTCTAGAAGCATTCGGATGGAATACGATTGTAGTTGAAGATGGTCACTCATTGAGTGAAGTCAACCGGGCTTTTGAAGCAATAACCGGTAAAAACAATGATATCTACAACCTCAAATCCGGTCGACCAACCATGATTATTGCCCGTACAAAAAAAGGGCACGGTATTTCTTTCCTCGAAAATAAAGACGACTGGCATGGTAAAGCCGTCCCCAAAGACATGGCTGAACAAGCTTATCGGGAAATAGGCGCCAAAGATACATCTATAATTGCAGAAGTTGCAAAACCGAAGCCGGCCGCTTTACCTAAAACAGAGCCGACAGGAGCATCTCCCATGCAACCCGATTATTCAAAGCCGGCCGCTACTCGTGAAGCTTACGGCGACGCATTGGTCGCATTGGGAAGTCGATTCCCCAACTTGGTAGTGCTTGACGCCGAAACTTCCAACTCCACATATGCCGACAAATTCAAAAAAGCATATCCGGAAAGATTTTTCGAAATGTACATCGCCGAACAAAATATGGTATCGGTCGCCGTAGGATTGGCGAGAATGGGTTATGTTCCGTTCGTGTCCAGCTTTGCTGCATTTTTGGCTCGCGCATTCGATCAGATTCGTATGGCGCAATATTCAGAGGCAAACTTGAAAGTCGTCGGTTCTCACGCGGGAGTATCTATTGGATATGACGGCTCCTCACAAATGGCGCTTGAAGACTTGGGTATGATGAAAGGAATTCTTGAGGGAACTGTCCTCTACCCATCCGATGCCGTATCAACAACCAAGCTTGTTGAAACTTTATACAATAAGCATGGTATCGGCTATCTGCGTCTTACGCGGGAAAAAACGAACGCGCTTTATAAAAACGATGAGCAATTCCCCATTGGTGGTTCTAAAGTGCTTAAAGAAAGCGACAAAGACACGGCCGTTATTTTTGCCGCCGGTATAACCGTTCATGAGGCTTTGAAAGCATATGAAGAACTGCAGAAAAACGGAACATCGGTCGCTATTGTTGATTTATATTCCTTAAAACCAGCCGATACCACGACGATAAATCGTTTGGCGAAAAAAACAGGACGAGTAATTGTCGTTGAAGATCACTATCCAAACGGTGGCTTAGCCGACACCGTCCGTGAAGCTATTTTTACAGCCGGTCGCGCAAACTCAATGTTAATTCCTTCCTTTACACATCTGTGTGCAAGGGAAATTCCCCATTCGGGCGCGCCTGCGGAACTATTGAAGCTGGAAGGCATTGATGCGGCGGCGATTGTCACAGCGGTAAAAAAAATCGCATAAATATCAAATGAAAGAATCGCAACGATCAGGACCAGAAGGAGACTTCAGCATATTGCTTGCACAGCTGATGTTGATTTATCCTCAACTGACCTTAGACAAACTGCACGAATTGGCATTGAGGATGAGCAGCACTGAGGCAAACGCGACAGATAGAGCGCTCGCTTTCCTAGATGATCCTGATAGTGCGTATACCGAGGATTTGGATATCCCTGAAGATTAAAAGTGTGGCTCAGACAATATTTTTAGTTTCTTGCTCAATAATCCGGCGAATAATGGCCAAAGATCCTGTGTAAGTTGCCTCGACGCCTTCATAACCCAAATTTCGTGTTGCAAGAGTAATCGCCTTGGTGTACGGAGTATCGGAAGCATAATGAATAATACCCAAATCTACCGGTAACGTTGTAAGATCTATTATTTCATGTTCAGGAAATCGGTCATAAGCACTGAGTTCATAAAGCGCCCGAAGATATGGCCCATTCTCCATTTCAATAATGTTGAAACCGGAAGTGAAATACTGCTGCGTTGATTCTTCGCGATCCAAAAGAGTTCCCGGAGAAGCAATCGACTTCTGTTTAATTAATACGTTCCCAGCCTTGAATTCTTTAAAATATGTCTGATCGAAAGCGTTTTTGAAAATATAAGTATTGTCGGTAACCGATTCGTATACTGTCGAAGGTAAACCAATGTCGCCTAAATTTCCATTCAGAAAAGAAGCTTTTCCCAGTATATAAACACCTTTAAGATTCTCGATCGACCGCAATATAGTCGAAAGTACCATGTATGCCCCCGCACCCAAGGGATAATCTATATTTATAATAACTGCCTCAGATCTGGCTAGTGGACTTAAGTCCACTCCTAATTTTATTGCTAATTCTTTATGTTTGGCTAGTTTTTTAACATTGAATATCTGCGAATTAATATCTAGGTTTTTGACCGAGTCGATATTTTCGATCCCCAAATTTTTCTCAAACTCCAAACGCTTCTTCTTTGTTTCCGGATTTTCTTTTTCGTATTTTTTCATCACATACCACAAAAAGTTCTCCTTGCTCCCTGGACGTACACCATGTACTATCTCTTCCCAATAATTCAAATAGATAGCCATATCTTTTCGCTTTAAATAAGATATAAGTTCGGCTTCATAAGTCGACACAAAACCGCTGATATTGTTGGAAAGACTGTGCGTGTTTGAGGATACGAAGTATACTGGTTTCTTACGCAGGTCACCATCGGGAAAACCAGCGAGAACGTCTTCAAACCATCTTAAGGTCGCCCGTTGGTATTCGACATAAGATCCTTTTAGTAGTTTTACATGAAAACTGCAGGGAGTCTTTTTGATTTTATTGAGATTATTTCTATATTCTTTGCCCCAGATTTTCTTAAATTTTTCCATTAAGTCGGGAGGCATTATCGATTCGATATCTTTATTCTTGGCAACGGCGTGTATTTTATTCCACTCAATCTGAAATGCTGTAAGTAAACATATTGTATCGTCTACATCAGATATAGAGTTAATAAAAACACCGAGCGTATGTTTATCGTCAAAAATCATTTTCCGTCTTCTTGCTGGCGCGGTGACCTCCTCCCACGAAGAGATATTTATTCCTTCCTGTTCAAAAACTCCATCCGACTGGGCCAATATGACAGAATTTACCTTATTGATTATAGTTGGCAATCGTAAGACCGCATACATAAA
>CAYMOO010000073.1:0-6184 GCA_964392185.1 uncultured Gammaproteobacteria bacterium | reverse complement strand
TAATCGATGGTGCCCAGCCAATGGACGATGTTACCGACCAACTTGTCGATATTGTACAATCTAGATATTATAGATAATAATTAATATGGAATTTGGAAAATACCGTCATTCAAAGACCGGCAATTTTTATAATGTGCTTGCTGTTGCCAAGCATTCGGAAACGCTTGAGGAGTATGTAGTTTATGAATGTTTGTACGACAATCCAAGAAGTAGGGTATGGATCCGCCCAAAGGCGATGTTTGAGGAAGAAGTGGTGATAAATGGCAAAAAGGTACCGCGATTTGAGTTTATAAAATCCGATTAAAATCCAGTTCTCAATTATTCCAGCCGAGGAAGGTATATAGATCCGAATTGGATTCGTAAAAATGATCCGGAAATGAGGCCAAGTCAATCGATGCGAGGTGACCGATATCTATTCCGGACGCGGTTAAAAACGATAATCCTTGTTGGGTATTTGTTAGAACTCCAAGAAGAGACTCTCTTTCATCCGGCGAACCGTTATAAACCATGGTTCTTCCTAATTTTTCAATGTGATTAGCCCAGTCTTTTCTATTTTTTAACGCCATCAAAAACCGAGCAACTCCATCCGCAGTCATGAAGGATATATAGTCGTCACTCTCGTATTGAACAGGATAGGCAGAATACCATACTCTGGAATCAAAATTGATTCTTGCTGAAATGTGATCAGGATATACATCATAACCTTCAAATCCGAGTTTGAAGTTTAGCGGGGCGCGGTATTTATCGTACTGTACTCCAGGTTTGAATACCGATGTGATAGGAAGAATAACTCCTTGTTTATATTGACGGCCAAGAGAAAGTATTCCCTGACCCATATTAAACGCATCGTGAGGTCTGCTTTTTGGATTGTCAAATACCAATCCGTTCATATCGTCCCGGCTGTCAACATGAGTGAAAAATCTATCTCTTAATGGTTCGTAAGTATAAGGATTCGATCTGATATGCGCTATATATCCCGCAAATACTGGCTCGAAATATTCCCTTCTCCCTTCCATTATCTCAAATATTTCTGTTATATCGGAATCGGTGAGCTTTCTGTGATAGCTGAATTCGGAAATAGCCAAATTTATCTGGTCAGCTTCGTTTCTGGTCATAATTCACAATTAAATAAAATATAGCTAATTATATCAAAGTACATCAAATAGATCAACCTATGGTAATGTTTTTTTGGTTCTTAAAAGATATACTGCCTATATGCTAAGGTCGACACTGATATTTATGCTGGGGCTGATAATAGGAATCTCCATCTTTTATGTATCTATAGAATTTCCTGCGGGCCGAGAAATTTCAAAAACATTCAAGACGTCTTTTTTGACTAGAGAAAAGAGTATTATTGGATTTCTGCCGTATTGGCTTGTTAAAGACGATTCTCCCGACTATACAAAATCTCTTAATGAAGTCGATTATTTCGCTGTTGACTTAAACATCGACGGAAGTATACGTAAATTTGTCAAACCTGGTGAGACAGAGCCAGGATGGCTGAAGTTGAAATCGGATGCGGTTGAAGGCGTGCTCGAATCGTTTCGTAAAAAAAATCTCAAACGTTCTTTAGTTGTATTTAGCGGCGATCAGGAGGTTATAGATCGACTAATGGACGACCCGATTCAGCATGCAAAAAATTTGGCCGGGGACATATCTCCTCTTATCGACGAGTACAATTTTTCTGGTATCAACCTCGATGTTGAAAAAGTTTCCACTGCCTCGGAATCGTCAAGACAGAAATTTACCGATTTCACTAAAGAATTCAGAAACCAGATAATCCAACTCGATCCGAGTCTAGCATTAAGTATTGATGTTTCGCCAACCGCCCTGCTCAAACCTTATCTTATAGATGTGCGGGCGATCGCGCCTTATGTAGATGAAGTGATATTTATGACGTACGACTATCATTTTCCCGGATCTTCCGTGTCCGGACCGGTGGCGCCAATTTATGGCGCGGGAACGGTTTCGGAATACGATACAGAAACCGCTATAAAAGAGGCGCTGCGAATTTTACCACCAGAAAAGATAATTATCGGAATACCTCTTTATGGATACGAGTGGGAAACTTTGAATGGATATCCGCGAGCGGCAGTTATACCCGGCACCGGTAAAACAGCGAGCAATCGTAGGGCGGAGGAGTTACTCGCATCGTGCGCTTCTTGTAGTGCCGAATTTGATGAAACAGATCAGGAAGCACACATAATATATAAAAATCCAGATACAGCTGCATATCATCAGATTTTTTATCCGGACAAAAGAGCTATGAAGGCAAAAGTAGATCTTATAAACAAATATAACATTGGCGGTCTGGCTTTATGGGCATTAGGATACGAAGGAGATACTATATTGGAGCCGCTCAGAGAGCTAAAATAAAATTTTTTATTTGTTTTTAATATTGATGGCCGTGCGTTTATCACTGTCGTATTCATAGGCTTCACCTTCGCGAAGTGTAAAAATCTGCGTAGATCTGTTGCGGTCGTTAAAGCCGATTTTCGTCGGGCCTTCGATTTGTGAGATTGAGATGATTGGATCATTATCTCTCAATGAGATCCGGATTTTGCCCGATTGCTTTGTGATTAACGCATTCCTTAGGCGAATGGAAAGTGGTATTGCTCCCTGTATTTCATAGCTTACTGAGCCTGTTTTTTGTTCCAATACAAATTCTGCCGGTAGGGTTTGCACAAAAGAAATATCCGTTTTTTCATCGATTTTTAAGCTTACGGAGTTATCGAACACAACAAGCGCTCCACTGGCCGTCGCCGTCAAAACTCTTTCCCCCTGCTGGATAATGATATTATCTGGGGAGTCCAATGTAGCAGGCTCGGTCGCTGTTCTTGGCTCCCAAAGTATCGAACCGGTCCAGGAGCTGATTTTACCCTTAAGTGATTTTGCCGGAGCATTTACTATGGAAAATCCGGTTGGGGTTGGTTTTGCATTCCCAGTTAAGAGTTTCGGGGAGTCTTTGACCGCGTAATGCAAAAGATAAAATTTCAATGCGAAAAAACCTAAAGCTAGTCCAATGATGAATATTAAAATATTTTTCATATATACGATAGATATGAATTCTCTATATGAGCTTATCACAGACAATGCGAACCAGTTTTTTCGAAGTATCGTAATTGATCAGATCTATTGTGTCCTCTTTTTTTAACCACCGGAAGCTCGTGTGTTCGTTGCTGAGTTGAAACTCAAAGTCAGCCGGCGCCTCATATGCATAGCAGTACTCGGTGGTTTTTTCACCTTCGTGGCCGGTCCTATCAGTAATAAACTCGAAACTGAATAAGGGGCCGTATATATTTTTTTCTAATACTTGATGACATAGTTCTTCACTTATTTCGCGGGAGACGGCACTCAATAGATTTTTATCTTGGTCTTCAACTTTACCGGTTACTCCCTGCCGTATGACGGTGTTTTCATTTCTCTTAAGAAGTAAAAATTCGACTCCGCTTGGCTGTTTCCTGAAGATTATTACCTGTATTTTTTTCATTGATGCTGTAATTATATTAAATTCAGATTACGAATATTGACATTTATTGTTTCGGATGATTCAATTATTTAAGCATGAATTTTAGTATCAGTAAAAATCTTAAACTCTTCGCCCTTTTTTTTATTTTTGCCAGCATTCCTCTTGCTGTCTTTATCAACCAACAGGTTCATAATTATCAAAGCTCTGCACGGGAGAGGCGCGATCGGGACGACTCAGAAGATCGCGCAAAGGCAAAAACTAAAACAGTCTTAGGTTTTGTGTACGAAGATAAAAACGCCAATATGCTTAAAGATTCCAATGAACAAGGTATATCTGGCGTGATAATAAATGTAAAAACGAGGCTTAAGAAATATGACGACGATCATGAAGATAGGGAACACTTAGCCAACTCGGAAAGCGCCTGGTCGGAATTACAACTCTCAACAGATTCCCTAGGCACTTTTCGTATGGACTTACCAAAAAATATATCTGTCAGATCTTCCCGATTGAAAATAAGTGTGGTGCCTCCTATAGGGTTCAAATTGGCAGCCATGAACTATCGGGGGAAGAACGATTCGGAAAAGAAAAGAGAAGGCAGAGTGGTTATGATTGGGCTTATCCGCGATGGTGATTCTATTCCCGAGCCATCGGCTCCGTTACCCAGCGATGTGCCAAGTAGCACTCCTACACCTTGGCCGACTATATCAACTATCGTCGAGGTTACGGAGGCGCCTAGTCAAGTTCCGGCATCACCGACGGTGCGCGTGTGTTCACCACCTCCATCATGCAGTGGCGAGCTTATAACTATAGATGACCCATCGCTTTACTGTCCGATATTTTTTTGCTACTCGAACGATCCGGTAATATAACTCCGATTCCGACTGCGACAAGAGCTGAGCCCATACCCAGAAAGAATCCGGCGATAACATCGGTTGCCCAGTGTTGACCAAGTGCTACTTTGGCGACTGCTACCAGAACGGCAAAGCCGATAAGACTGGCAATGATAAAGTATCTGAAGATAGCGGGTAGTTTATTACTTCTTAAAACAAGAAAACCTATGACGATAGCGAAAAAGAAAGCGCGGAAGCTGTGTCCTGAAGGAAACGAATTTCCTTCAGGACGGTAATTGTCTGGGAACCAGGCATTCGACTGAAGCTTGTAGAACATATACTGTGGCGGCGGCTGGGAAAGGATCATTTTACCGATAAGTTCAAGTACATGTGCGCCTCCATACACGGCGAAAGACACAATCAACCGCAGCCATTTTCTGGTCAGTAGCAATATCACCAGAAATAGCCCGGTTATAAACTCAAAACCGGCGGGAATAGATATGAGATTCAGATAGTTATATGCTTTTTCCGGTAATTTGTCCTGCAATTTTACCGTTACATCGAAGTCGAACTGTCTTAGGCTATCGCTCCGTACCATAAAGGTGAAGGCTACAAATAAAAATAATAGAACTATGCCTGCCATGATTGGTAAAAATTTTTTCATTAGACGATTAAATCTTTGAGTTTTTTTAGTGCAGTTTCGTCGTAGATATTGATAGAAATTACTTTATTTCCATATTTTTCTAGTTGTTGCACTTTGTTTTTAATCTCCGACTCCTCGGCGTTATCTGTTTTTGTCAGTAATATAATTTCTGGTTTATTTAGAAGATTCTGGTTGTATTTGCCGAGCTCCGCCCGAACTGTTTCATAATCTTTCATTACATCTGCGGACTCTGCCGATACACAATGCAGGAGTAGTTGTACCTTTTCTATGTGTTTCAGGAATTTGATCCCAAGCCCTTTACCAGAAGAGGCGCCTTCTATAAGACCTGGTATATCTGCGAGAACTTTTTTATTGAAAACGCCAAGGTTCGGCTCAAGGGTGGTGAAGGGATAATTGGCGGTTTTGACATTGGCGGCTGTTAGTAAATTCAGCAGTGTGCTTTTGCCGACATTCGGCAAACCTATCAGGCCATAATCTGCAATTAGTTTAAGAATCAGTAATAATTCACGCTTTTGCCCGGGTCTGCCTGGCTCTGCTTTTTTGGGAGTACGGTTAGTCGGGGATTTGAAGGCATCATTGCCACGCCCTCCAATACCACCGCGGCATATGAGTAGGGGGCTGTTGGCTGGGGTGAGGTCTATTTCTTCGCTTGTTTCCAAATCTTTAATAGTGGTGCCGGGAGGCAGGAGTAGTATAAGGTTTTCGGCATCGTGGCCATTCATACGATTAATTGAGCCACCTGTGCCCGGGTTCGCAGTATATGTAGTTTTTTCGATATATTTGCGAAGATCCCGCACGTTATGATTTAGCTCCGCATAAACATCTCCGCCGCGCCCGCCGTTGCCACCGCTTGGGCCACGTTTCATAGCAAAGAAAGATACTTTGCCCGGGCCGCCATGGCCTGCCTCGACAGTGATTTTCGCTTCGCTTGCTAACATACTGAAATTATACTCTTTAGATTGGGATTATGGACAGTACTATTATATATATTATAAGCCCTTATTATTTTCCATAATAAAATTATTATTTCATACCAGATATATGAGATCTCCCTTGATCAAATGTATATCAAATACATATTCTCTTGACATGCAAAATAAGTATGCTATACTATTATAGGTTAACTTTCGACATTAGAAATGCTTCTTTTGTCGAAGGTTTCCAAAAAATGTACTTTAATAAATGAGGGATTTTTTGTTCTAATAAGGCCACATGTTCTTT
>CAYMOO010000072.1:0-6298 GCA_964392185.1 uncultured Gammaproteobacteria bacterium | reverse complement strand
TATTTCCCGTATTAAGATGCTTTTCGGCATTTCGCATCAAGAACAGATGTACATGACATCGGGATTTTACAAGCACCATACCTTTTTTACTCCACGTCTCATACAATTTATGCTACGAAAAGCTGGATTTGAAATTGTCCAATTCCACAAAATACTCAACATCGGGAAACGCTACAGAATAAAATATCTTCCAGCAATGTTCTTCAATGAGATGGTTATCCAAGCAAAAAAAAGAAGTCGAGTCACTCAACAAAAAAAGCAGATGTAAAGTGTTGATAACTATGAGAAGAAGGCTCCTGATTGTTTCCTTGGCGGCATACCCGCTTTTCAATCAAAGGATTGAAGCCCCCCACGGCGGCGCTGAACTCGATCTTTACAATATAGCCCGATTCCTAGACAAATCCCTGTTTGATGTTCATTTCATCGTGGGAGACTATGGCCAAAAGGAAATGGAAATATTTGATCAGGTTACCATTCATCGGGGACAAAAAATATCACAATCACATTTTATATCTGGACTAAAAAACTTTATTCATCTCTTCGGTACCATTAGGAAAATAAATCCCGATGTTATATTCAGCGAGGCGACCGGCTGGATGACCGTTGAACTTCTCATTGTCAAGATACTCCTCAGAAAAAAATTTGTTTTCCGAAGTGCACACGAAAACAACATCAACGGTCTTACAGACTCTCGTCCATATGGATTTCTGTATCGGTTACTCATGAACCATATCGATTTCTTCATACTACAAAACGAGCAAGACCGAGAGCTTTTTCAAAAAATATTTTCATTTAAAAACAATACTGAGGTAATTAGAAATCTACAGCCAATACCATCTAATCAACCGCTCAAATATGAAAATCGAAAACATATCCTGTGGGTTGGACGATCAGAACCGATTAAGGATCCGGCACTATTTGTTTTAATAGCGTCAAAATTACCCATGCATCACTTCATCATGATCATGCCGAAAACCAACCAGGGGGTTTTCGATGACACAATAAACTCTTTAAAAACCATCAAAAACCTAACCATTATTCCTGGAGTAAAATGGAGTGAAATAATGCCCTATTTTGAAAACGCAAAATACTTCATAAGCACATCCATAAAGGAAGGTTTCCCAAACGTCCTGCTGGAGGCCATGAAATATGGGACGCCGATCATTTCAGCCCGACTTGACTTCGACTCAATATTAAGCAAAGAGGGAGTTGGTCTAGTGACAGGAGACTCGGCCGATACGATAGCCGATGTCATTCAAAACATGCCAATCGATGACTGGAATGCATACTCGAGGAACGCAAAAGCTTTTGCAATCAATAATTTCGACATTACAAAAAAAATATACCACTACGAAAAAATTTTCTTAAGCCAATGAAATATGACTCGCCAAAATATGAATAAGAAAAAAACAGTTCTTCTGTTTCAACGATACCTTAGAAAACATATACTCAATTTCGGCATAGAGCTGAAGAACTTTGAGTTTGTCCGCCCGTTATCCCTACCAAAATCGAAACCGAGAGTTCACATACAGAATATCGAGGAAGTCTTCAGTAGAAAAAAAACAACAGTACTGTCCTATATTCGAAGAATTTTTGGGATTCCGAATGTCCGTATTAAATTTACGCAGGAAGATTTGATTTTCACCTATGGGACCCTCCTTATTACGAACAGACCATACTGCGTATACATTGAAAACGGTCTCGCCATTTTTAATTATGACTCAAAAATCGCGAAAAATTTGATCGCGAGAATACTTTTTTATATTCTCATTCGAATGAAGAATTTTCAAAAAATAATCTTTATGAGCCACGCAGCCGAAAAAAGCTTCCATGGAACACTAAAGCTTGACTTAGCATCGGAAAAAATAATAAAGGAAAAATCCGTAATCTGCTACCCACTCATAAAAAACAATTCCGACAAAGAAACAAGTAGGCGGCTCAAAGATGGTAAAGAACTAAAATTCCTATTCGCTGGAACGTTTTATATCAAGGGTGGGCTTGAGACAGTATGCGCGTTCAACAGACTGAATGAGGACTATCCAAATACCACCCTAACTATCATTACCGAAATTGATGGGATTAGACACGAAGATTTGAGCCGAATGCAATCCATGCGAGGCGTGTCCGTATACGACACCCAATTCAGCGAGAAAGAAATGCTTGAATTCTTTAACTCAAGTGATGTCTTTCTTCTACCAACATATAGAGATAGCTTCGGCCTGGTCCTTATTGAAGCGCTTTCCGCTAGTCTTCCGATAATAAGCAATGATCAACTCGCAACAAATGAAATGGTTGTAAATGGATTCAATGGCTTCCTATACGAGTCTCATCCCCTGAGGGATTATGACTCCCAAACACTTGAACTCTATGGGAACCTCTACGAGCCCTATGTTTTTTATAGGACCTTATTCAAATTACAATCTGAAGGAAAAATGAGAGATGTAGAGAATTTCATTTATAATTCCATGTTACAGTTCGTACAAGATCCAAAAACGCTCCTCGAATTTTCACGAAACTCCAAGGCACTATACAACAAAAAATTCCACCATCAATTAATTTCTGATACCATAGAGTCGGCTTTTTCTGACGCCCTCGACATCAATGGATAGCATTTCCATACCAATAAAATAACCGTGAGCAGATTCGCGGCATAAAAGTAAGATACAATGCTCCGTTCAAAGCCCATACTCCTTGATACGAATAAGACGGATATCGAAAAAATCCCAACTAGGACCTGAGTGGCAATAATCTGTGCGTTTTTTTCAAGAGACGTGAGATAACCGATCAAAAACATCCTCAATGGAAGGAAGATGACGACAAATGAAAACAGCAGTGCAAGTCTGTAACTCTCCTCATAATCCGCTCCGTAAAGGAGGCGGAAGAATACCAAAAGAAATACAACAAGTCCTACGAAAAAAACCAGGCCGATTGATAGGTTTTTCCAAAAAATTTTAAAAAAATCGATCCTTCTGCGTCGAAACAGCAAGGGCATATACGTCGAAGACAGCGCGGAAATGAAACCGAATGAAAGAGCAATCAAAAAATAACCTATCTGATAAATTGCAAGTTTCTCAAAGCCAAACAAGTACGGTATCAAGAGAACCGGTATGATCTCCAAAAAACTATAAATGAACTTCTGCACTGTGCAATGCACGCCAAACTTCAAATCAACCGACTGAACCGTTGCCGTCGTTTTTCTATATACTTCAAGGGTAAAATAACCATTCAGCAGTATACTAGCTGTAAGGAAAATAGTAACTGCACCGACAAGACTAATGCCAAAGTACAGCCCAATCAAAAGAGCCACTGTTGAAACAAACGACCCAATAACTACCCGTATTGTAGCCTCTCGAAACAGGGAAACGCCCTCATAAAACGTGTACCATGAATTCAAAGCGTAGTAAAAAGGAAATAAAAATCCTCCGAACACTATGCTCCATCCCAACATGACATTTCCAATCAAGATGAGATGGACACCGTATAAGATAAGAAAGGGAACTGCAATAAAGCTAAAGACAAAACTCAAAGCAGTAACCCCCCGAACAATGCCCGTATTCCCAAGTGCCACATCCCTAAGCGCAACGACATTCAGCCCCGGAAGAGACAGGACGGATGCAATAGCAAAAAGATTAAGGATAAACTGATACTGGCCAAAGAACTCCTTGCTTTCCAGGCGCACAAAAGCCACGGTCACGAAAATCCCGAATATACCAAGCAATGCATACCGGATGAATATCCACATCCCGCTACCAAAGAAATATCGGAGATCTAACCCGATTCTATTCCCCAAATTCTCAACAACAGCCCGTTGCCTATTCGAAAGAATCATCGCAATAAAGATTATTTCTTTATTCCCGAAATACTCATATATAGATTCGGATATTTTCTAACCAACGTAACATCCTGTATATTATATCCTTCCGAGTGTCACTTCTTTCATGGTCTGCTCACTGAAGCGATAAAAATCTGCATTGTAGGAATATCCACGCCCCTTATAAGTTAGCGGTGTATTAAATAATCGGTTTCCAATTTCATATATATCGGAACCCCAACTACAAACATCTTTTTTTTCAGTACTCACCGCACTTCTGAGAGAGACCTCCAAAAATACTTATCGTGTTCAAACGCAGAACGCGCCATTACACACTCAAACTCATTATCTCCAAATGGAAGGCTGTTGATATCTGCCTCAACAAGCGTGTGATGGCGCAACGATTGCCTGACTTTTTCAGGAATGGAACGATCGGTGCAAACATGTCTTGCGTCACTAAACGTCTCTCTATATCCAACAGTGACCACTAGCACCGAGCTCAAGAACACTCCCGGGATGCAACCCGGAATAATGGTCCAGAACAATTTTCTTGAAGGCCTGATATGCTTTTGAGCTCATAAAATGTTCTTTAAAGAGTTGGTAAACTTTGCCATTTCTCTATAGCGATCGATTGCGGCCCTTCGGTATATCTCAAAATCAAATCCCGCACAATTTCCAATACTAGTATAGTCCACTATCGGGAATTGCAGGTACTCAGCAAACCCTTCAGCCCTACCATCCACATGAGTCAAAAATGATTTCTTACACATACTGAGAGAATAGATATGCGCATGAAGTCGACTTCCGATATGCAAATCGCAATTGTTGTATATTTCCTCGCCCTCATCGGCTGTCCGTGGGGCAATTACTATGACGCCTCTCTTTCTCGCATATGCATGAAAATGTCTCGGAAGGACAAAATTATTTTTCAAATTGTAAAACGACTCCCGGATACTCAACTGAGAAAAATCCTGATGCAGAACCATTGTCACCTCGGCACCAGGAAAAGTATCCAATATATAATTTAATGTCGCATATTCACGCCGCCTCCAATGTCCCCTTTCCGTTGGTGTAAAAATTATTTTTTCTGTTTTTTCAGAAAATGGGTACCCAGACAATAACTTTTCACCATAAATGACCGGGCAGCCCGTCATTAAAAACTTGTCTGAGAGCTCCGGGAGAGACTCATTCAAATATCTAGTAGTACGAAAACATCGCCACGAACTATACTGGATATTTTCATGAATAGCCCGAAGAGCTCCCTTGGTGACGCTACTCATGCAACGATTCCCTGTGCCGTTTAGATTTCCAGCATAACCGACTCCCATCGGAATCACTGGTACTTTTATTTTTTCCAGAACGTCTAAGGAAAATCCGGGCCAGGGCAAATACTCATCATTCAATTGGTTCGCACCAGCGATAATAAGAGCCCTCCCACCATTGATCTTATTTATATCTTCATCTGATAGTATCCTTTTCGTTGAAAATGTATATCTCAATTCAGAAAAATTCAATAAACGACGAATTGCATTTAAAATAAAACCATCCCCGAGATTCGTTTTCTTGTAGGGTAATTCAGGTGGAATAATATATGGAGTGAGTGCCGAAAAATAATTCATAATGAATCAGTCTTTTAATAAATAGAGCATGGTCGCGCCTCGATCAAGTACTTTTTTTTGGCTTAGAGAAAAACCAACTCCAGCAAAAATACCTTCTAATTTTCTTGAGGTAAAATGATTTTTCCACCCACGAAAACATATATCCTGTTTAGAATATCTGTTGGTATCAGAGGCAAGATAGCTCATTATAACATAGCTCGTTTTCCCCCTGAGACTTAACAGAAACCTTGGGATATCATCTAGGTATTCCAATACACCCATACAGAAAATAACATCAAACTGGCCACTTATTTTCTCTTTATTGAAATCAATTTTTTTAACCTCACTAGTTTGAGGGAGACAATCGAATCCTTGGTAGAGCAGATTTGTATACCCATGGGATAAGAGGATGTCTCTGATTTTCATATCACCACAGCCGAGATCCGCCACTCTTACGGAGATGCTCCTATCTCCGTACAGCGAGGCAAATAAATCAATTGCTTCACGAGATCTATTTGTCCATTTTTCAGACTTCTGATCGCGTAGATTGTACTTCTGAAATACCAAAAAATTGCAGAAGGGCAATGCAAAGAAAAAACTCCGCATTCTCTTGAAAACTTCAATCATAATTCATAATTTTATTTAATTGACGGAAATATGCCCTGCATTTTCTTCCGTAACAAATCCTGATCACCTCCATTTTTCACCAATTCCTCAAGTTCCGAAAGGATTGCAACGATATCCGCGGAGCATGCTGCACGATTCTTCAGGGAAAATATACGCCCAGATTTTGTTTTTATCATCTCTCCCTCTTCGGATTCGGTATAGAGCTCCTCGATCATCTTTTCTCCCTTTCGAAGACCCGTAATCCGTACTTCCACATCTTCTT
>CAYMOO010000071.1:0-6935 GCA_964392185.1 uncultured Gammaproteobacteria bacterium | reverse complement strand
TATTTTGATTTCTCTTATGGTAATTGTGGCGCGCATTTTCGGATTCCTTCGCTACCGCACACTTGCTTATTATTTCACTGCCGAGGAGTTGGATATTTTTTTTGCTGCTTTTCGTATCCCCGATCTTATCTTTGAAATTCTTATAACCGGTGCGCTTACTACTTCTTTCATCCCTTTTTTTATTAAATACGAAAAACAAAAAGACCTTCAGGACAATATTATTTCATCAGTAATGAATATAATCACCATGGCCCTGATTGCGATCGTCGTCATACTCAGTCTTTGTTTACCCTATATTATATATTTTATTACACCAGGATTTTCTCCGGAAAAAACTAAAACGGTAGTTCTCTATTCACAACTACTACTGATTGCACAGTTACCGTTTCTTATTATGGGCAACATGCTCACCGGTCTGAGCCAGGCAAAAAAAATGTTCCTTTTGCCGGCAATTGCACCAATCATATACAACTTGGCAATTATAGCCTCTACTTTAATTCTTACTCCCTCTATGCATCTGGTGGCACCAGTCATCGGAGTGATAGTCGGAGCAATATTATTCTTTTTAATTCAAATTCCCGTAATTCCAATGATACATTTCTCATATAAATTTACGGTAATAAAATCAAAACCCATATGGGATTTCTTCCGTGTTGCAATCCCGAGAATTTTTACAGTAGTGGTATCGCAAACCGATGCTACGGTAGATCTTACATTAACAACACTACTTGGATCTGGTTCATATACCGCTTTCTATTTGGCTCAACGATTACAACTCCTACCCATATCGGTAATCGGAGTAGCCTATGGACAAGCGTCATTGCCATATTTATCCGAGTTATCTAGGGAAAAAGAGCTTAGACAGTTCAAAAAAATCATTACAGATTCGATTCTAAATTTATTTTTTCTAACTGTACCCATTGCTTGTTTCTTTATTTTTGCCCGCACTCCTTTGGTACGTATATTTTTCGGTGCTCAAAAATTCGACTGGTACGCAACCAACGATACTGCATTTACACTGTCGACTTTCGCCATATCTATCCCGTTCCATGCAATTTATTATTTTCTTACGCGATGTTTTTACTCCTTGTTCGATAGTAAAACACCATTTTATCTCAGCCTGGTGTCGGTGATAATGAACGCACTACTCAGCATCTGGTTTATTATTTTCCTGCATATGCCTGTTTGGTGGCTCGGTGTTTCTTTTTCGCTATCCATGACCCTGAATGTATTAATGTTGCTGATTGTGTTGTATAAAAAAATCAGTGGCTACGATATGAGAACGATAATAAAAGAGGCGGTGAAGATAACTGCAGCCGCATCCATAGCGGCGGTAACAAGCGATAAAATGAAGTCATTGTTCGATAATCTTATTTTCGATACTTCACGCACGATTAATGTGTTCCTCCTCCTTATAACTATTTTTTCGTTTTATATTATGCTATATTTATTTATTGCATGGCTCATCAATGTGCGTGAACTTTATCTTATAACCCGTATGATTTTCAAGGTAAAAGAACTTAGAAAAAAAGCGGTAGAAATATACACGGGTACCCAATAATCCAACAACTATGACGGACCAAAATCAGCATCATTTAGACGCCATAAAAACGATTCAAAAAAAATTAGTTGGCAAAAATCTTACTTACAAAGAAATCTACAATTTGATGGATGAGATAAGCCATCATCGTCTTAGCGATATTTTGACTACATATTTTGTCGCCGCCTCTTTCAAAGAAGGATTTTCCGAGGACGAATTGTATCATTTTACAAAAGCGATGGTTGAGACCGGTGCTCGCCTGAAATTCGATGGGATAGTAGCCGACAAACACTCAACCGGTGGAGTTGCCGGCACCCGAACCACCATGCTTGTCGTACCTATCATAGCCTCAGCAGGATTCAAGATTCCCAAAACTTCTTCACGTGCTATAACATCTCCTGCAGGCACAGCCGATGTAATGGAGACTATCGCCGGAGTAAATTTTACAACCAAGCAAATAACTAAAATCGTAAACGAAGTAGGCGGATGCATCGTATGGGGCGGACATCTCGGCATCGCTCCAGCCGATGACATTATCATCCGGATAGAAGAACCACTTTCTTTTGAATCTTTCGATAAGGTAATTGTGTCTATAATGGCGAAAAAAATAGCCGCCTCAACAACCCATCTTATTCTTGACATCCCCGTTGGTAAGACTATGAAAATCAGGCATTTTTCGGATGCTGAAAAAGTTGCGAATAAATTCAAACAACTAGGAAAAAAATTTGGGATGAATGTCATCGCTGATGTCAATGAAATGTTGGAACCAGCGGGCCGTGGAGTTGGTCCATACCTTGAAGCGCGCGATGTACTTTATGTACTAGAACAAAAAACAGATAGGCCAGCGGCTCTTGAAGCGAAGGCATTAAGATTGGCAGGAAAACTGCTAGATATCTGCTTCAAAGATGCAAAAATAGATAAAAACGGAGAGGAAGAAGCGAGACGCATTTTGAAAGATGGTACCGCACTTAAAAAATTCCGAGAAATAGTCGCCGCTCAAGGAGGTAATGCAAATATTTCCTCAGACAACTTCAAATCAGATGCTCATAAAAGCGACATCATAGCTACCAGATCTGGTAAAATTAAAAAAATAAATAACTTCCATCTGAACACTCTCGCCAAACTATTAGGAGCGCCGAAAGATAAATTTGCCGGTATTTATATGCTCAAAAAACTAGATGAGTCAGTACAAGTTGACGAGCCCATGCTACAACTTTTTTCGACCGACAAATATCTCATTGAAGAAGCTAAAGTGACCCTAGATAACTTACCTATTTACGAACTGGAATAATATGAAAAAAATAGTAATTGTAATTTTATTGTTACTCATTGTCGGCAGCGTAGCCACAGCTATTTATATGGAAGGGACTTTGCCGGTAAACAAATTGGACGGAAAAAAAACCATTTTCGTTGTAAAACAAGGAGAAAGCCTGAATGAGATCACAAACAACCTGAAAAATAAAAATTTTATCCGCAATAAACTTATTTTTTATATTATTGTCAAACAAATGAAACTGGACAGGCAAATTCAGGCTGGTTCCTTTATGCTTTCACCTTCGATGGACGCCAAAACAATCGCACAAACACTTACACATGGAACTTTAGACAAATGGATAACTCTACTAGAAGGATGGCGCAAAGAAGAAGTAGCAGAGGAAGTTGTAAAAAACTTCAACATAAAGGAGGCGGAGTTTCTAGCGCAGGCTGATGAAGGATATTTATTCCCCGACACTTATTTAGTTCCAACTGAGGCAAACGCACAGAAAATACTCGATATCCTAAAGACTAACTTCGATAAAAAACTAACTCCAGAAATAAGATCAGGGATAGCAAAGAATGGGCTAAACCTAAAAGAAGCTGTAATTTTGGCCTCACTTATTGAACGCGAAGGTCGTTCGGCAAATGCAAAAAAGGAAATTGCAGGTATCCTGATAAAAAGACTGAAAAACGATTGGCCTTTAAATATTGATGCTACCATCCAGTATGCCTTGGGCTACCAAAAATCGGAAAACAGTTGGTGGAAAAAAAGTCTAACCATCGCCGATCTTAAAATTGAATCACTATATAATACATACAACCATAAAGGTCTACCTCCGGGCCCAATTTGTAGCGCAGGTTTAGCTTCATTCAAAGCAATAGCCGAAGCCGACCCAACGACAAAATATTGGTTTTACCTTACCGGCAACGACAATAAGATGCATTATTCCGAAACACTCGAAGAGCACAATCAAAACGTAGAAAAATTTTTAAGGTAAAAATTATTTCCAATCTGGTAAATAATATTCTACACCTCTTAGATTATCAGGCAAATACTCTTGCTTCACTTTTTTTCCCGTCTCCTTTTCTACTTTCCAGGCATATCTTTCATGTCCTTTACCATAACCTACTTTTTTAACGACTTTATTTACAGGATTCCGTAAATGTAAGGGTATCGCTCCTAAAGGTTTACTTTCCACATCCTCGAGTGCTGCGTATATAGCTTCTGTCGAAGCGATGGATTTCTTCGCTGTTGCGAGATAGGTCGCGGTTTGAGCCAAAATAAGTTTTGCCTCAGGCATACCGATCATATGAACTGCCTGCATGCAGCTTGTAGCAAGAACCAATGCTGTCGGTTGCGCATTTCCTATATCTTCGGAAGCAAAAATTACCATCCGTCTGGCTATAAATAGCGGATCTTCGCCGGCTTTTAACATCCTGGCCAAGTAATGCACAGTTGCGTTTGGATCACCACCGCGCATACTTTTTATGAATGCGGAGATCGTATCGTAATGATAATCTCCTTTCTTGTCGTAATACAATGCCTTTTGCTGAATTGCCTCCTCAGCTTTTTTGAGGGTTACGTTATTTGTAAGTGAAGCGGCAAGCTCGACGGCATTTATAACCGTCCTCGCATCACCATTTGCGAATTTTATAAAGTGATCAATCGCATCTTTAGACCATTTTACACTCGGATATGAAGAGGCTGCATTTATAACAATTTTTTTAAGATCGTTTTCATCTAAAGCATTAAGCACATACACTTGACTTCGTGAGATAAGCGGAGCATTCACCTCGAATCCTGGGTTCTCGGTCGTGGCGCCTATCAGTGTTATGGTACCATTTTCCACAAACGGCAAAAATGCATCTTGTTGTGCTTTATTGAACCTATGAATTTCATCTATGAATACAATAATTTTCCTTTGGTATAAGGTGCGCTGCTCTTCTGCCTGTATCATGATTTTTTTAATCTCGGCGACTCCCGAGGTTACTGCAGAAAAAGGAATAAATTCCGCATCCGTATAAGACGCTATCAGTCGCGCCAACGTAGTCTTCCCACATCCGGGTGGGCCCCAAAAAATCATCGATGTAATATGTCCTGACTCCAACATTACTCTTACCGGTTTGCCTTTTCCGACCAAATGTGCCTGACCGACGAATTCATCCAAGTGTTTGGGGCGTAGTTTTTCGGCAAGAGGTATCGGCATACAATCATTCTACATTGGTGAACAAATGTTTACAAGTAGCTTAATGCGTTGATTCTGGGGGTGGCGGATGGGCACAATCTAAGCAATAAACCGAATGCCATTGATCCTCAAGAACTGTCTTTTCTTTCATTTCTGTGTTTGGATCTTCTGCTGGCGCCTGTATGTCCGTATCGCGATATACCGGAATAACCTTTCTTGTTGGAGTTAAACGCATTGTATTTTCTGCACCTTTTACATAATAGTCATATCCAGCAACCGCACAACTCTGAGAGCCGTCATTGCGTTTTTGCGCCACATCACCAGTATCGCTACAAATTTGGGCACTAACTATAGTATCTGGCTTGACAGGCCATATATCTGGCTGATCAGCAAGCAGCATACGCATAGTTCTGTTCCATATGGGAGCAGCTCCGGTTATCCCGGACACTAAGCCACGTTTCATTTGTGAGTTATCGTTATTCCCCACCCAAACAGCCGTCAAAAAGTTGGGAGTAAAACCGATTGTCCAGTTATCTTTAAGATCATTAGTGGTTCCTGTCTTAACCGAGACCGCATGCTTTGGAATGACAAGCTCTGAAGAAGTCCCGAATGCGGGAGCTCTCGCAGAATTATCTAGAAGTACATGAGATATCAGGTAGGAAGTTTCCTGAGAAAATACTGGCTTGCCCGGAATTGCTAGAAAATTAGGACTCTTAAGCTCGCCTTTAACATCGGCTATATAATTCGCATCCTTGAATTCATATAGAACTTTATTGTGTTTGTCCAGCACTTTCAGAATACTATTTAGCCTTCGCACCTTACCCTGATTGGGAAATGAAGAAAATGCCTGCGCCATTTCCGTCATGCGTACTTCTCCGCCACCCAATCCGATAGATAAGCCATAACGGCTAGGGTCCGTAAAAGTCGATATCGTAAGTGCAGACGCCGATGCGATAAAATTCTCTACTCCGATCATACCTGTCATCTTGACTGCCGGAATGTTATACGAACTTCCGAGAGCCGTACGCAATCTTACCGGACCATGAAAGGAACCATCATAGTTGCCTGGACAGTATTTCTCTGGAGCCCCTGGAGCATTAAAACATGTACGCACATCGAGGAATACGGACGCAGGCATGACCAATTTGTTATCTATACCGACGGCGTAAACAAGCGGCTTGATAGAAGATCCAGGCTGTCTAAGAGCTGTCGTAACATTAAATGTTCCCGAAGGAGTGGCAAAATAATCTACGGACCCAACCATACTAATTATCTCGCCTGTTGGTGGACGAGTAACCAAAAGCGCTCCATTTGTAACGTTGTATTTTTTTATTTTATCCAGCTCTTCTTTCAAAATAGCTTCGGAAGAAGCTTGTATATCTAGGTCGAGTGTTGTGTAAACTTTCAACCCACCCTCTTCTATATCGTGCAGATCGAACATTTTTTCAAGCTCAGATCTGACATAAAATACAAAATGAGGCGCTTTGATTGGATTTTTTGGCAGAACCGTTACAACATCCTCTTTCTTTGCTGAATCTCTCTGTTTTTTATTTATATATCCCTGCTCATACATAAGATCTAAAATAGTATTACGACGGCGCACTGCAGATTCTTTATTACTATATGGCGAATACAGTGAAGGTGCTTGTGGAAGACCAGCAAGAAGAGCTGCTTCCGAAAGTGTAAGATCTTTGGCGTGCTTATCGAAATACCGGCTCGCCGCTTCTTCGATGCCATATGCGTAACCTCCATAAGGAACTTGGTTCAAATATAACTCCAATATCTGATCTTTTGTAAATTCTTGCTCAGTGCGGATAGCCAGCACAATTTCTTTAAGTTTGCGTTTGATAGTTCTTTCCGGTGTAAGCAAAGTGCCCTTGACCAATTGCTGTGTAAGCGTAGACCCTCCTGGAAGATTATGACCAAGAAGCATATCTTTCGCCGCACTAATA
>CAYMOO010000070.1:0-6995 GCA_964392185.1 uncultured Gammaproteobacteria bacterium | reverse complement strand
CGGCTCCAAATACGGTGTCGGCGGCGGCGCGGCCAAATTGCACGCTGTGAGTTTGGCGAAACAAAACGATATCAACACAACAATCGTCGACGGCACCTTGCAAAACAGCATTATAAATGGCCTAAAAAACATATGAATCTAAAAAATTTGACGACCGCCAAATCCACCCTGCGCTCCGGTTCCGAAGAATCCAAAAACCTGTTTTTGGATTTACTCGTTAAAGCAATAGACCAGGCCCGCAGCCAAATAATTAAAGCCAATGGAAAAGACGTATCATTGGCCCAGAAAAACAATCTGCCCGCCGCTTTTGTCGAGCGACTGGCACTTTCCAATAAAAACATAGACGAAATCAGCGAGAGACTTAAGACCATAAAAACCTTAAATGCCGGACTTGAGAAAATAATCGAGAAAAAAGCACTCGAGTCAGGCCTGATCCTGAAAAAAATCCGTGTACCGATCGGAGTTGTTCTTATAATTTACGAAGCCCGACCAGAAGTCACGGTAGATGTCGCGGCGCTCTGCATAAAATCCGGCAATGTCGCAATCCTAAAAGGCGGCTCCGAAGCTCAACATACCAACGCAGCATTTTTCCGCTGTATTGAAAAAGCACTGAAAAATAGCGGTTTGCCGGAAAATTCGGTCCTCCCGGCCGCAACCCGAACGAGAAAAGAGCTTTACGATTTGCTGAAAAACGACCGTCACATCGATTTGGTAATTGCCCGCGGCAGCTACCGCATGGTTACCGAAGTACAAAACCGTTCCAAAATACCGGTGCTCGCACACGCAGCCGGTGGCGCCCGGTATTATATAGACAAATCCGCCGATCCAAAAATAGTAGACAACATAATTATCAATGCGAAAACTTCCAAACCGGCCGCCTGCAATTCGGTCGATGCGGTTTTGATACACAAAGACTACAGCGGGGCAGAGGTAGGCCGACTGGTCGAGATGCTTCAAAAAAACGGTGTAAAAATAAAAACGGATAATAAAATAAGAATAATCTTAAAAAAATTGACCGAAGGAAAGAGAGAGGTGTCTTTTGCATTAAACGACGTCTCATTATTATCGGCAAAAGATTATTCCACCGAATTCCTATCCAAAACGATTATCTTAAAATCCGTCGATTCGCTGGAAAAGGCACTCGATTTCATAGCAAAATTCGGAAACAAACATTCCGAAGGCATAATCGCAACCGACAAAGATACGATAGATAAATTCCGGCTTGCCGTCGATACGGCCGCCACATTCATCAACTGCTCTACCCGACTTCACGACGGATTCATGTTTGGCCTGGGGGCGGAAATGGGCATCGCAACCGGCAAACTTCATGCCCGTGGTCCGGTCGGACTGAAAGAATTAACAACTTATTCCTGGGAACTATATGGAAACGGTCAAATCCGCAAATAAAAACAGTGGCCAAATCGCAATCATTGGCGCCGGTCACATGGGCCAGGCTCTAGCCGAAGGTTTTATCAACGCCGGCTGGAATCCGGCAAATATAATTGTCGCCAACCTAAGCGGCGAAAAACTCAAACTTATAGGAAAAAAGCTACATGTCAAAACAACTTTATCCAATATCAAAGCGGTCGAGTTCGCCCGCTATATCATCCTAACCGTCAAACCATCAACAATATCGGAAGTCATCAAAGAGATCTCCCCGTCTCTATCTGGAAAAATTCTTATCTCCGCAGCGGCTATCGTCTCATTAGAGTCACTTAAAAGCCAGATCGGCAATAGGGAAGTACCGGTATTTCGCATCATGCCCAACCTTCCGGTCGCCTGCAATAAAGGTATTATCGGAATTTTTAGCGAAATCGAAAAGAGTAGTCATATATTAAACGACGTCTATGAAATATTCACTCTTCTTGGTTTATTAATTCCCGTCTCCACCGAGTCCGACATTGACTCATTAACAATCCTCGCCGGCTGCGGTCCGGGGATAATTGCCTATTTTATGGCAAATCTGGAGAAAACAGGTAAATCCATATTAAACGACGTTGACCAGCAAAAGTTAGTCGAATTTTTGTTTTCCGGAACTCTAGAACTCATAAAAACCAAAAGAATTAGCCCGTCATTACTTGCCAAACAAGTAGCAACTCCCGGGGGAGTGACAGAAGCCATCCTCTCCTCCCTGGAAGAGAGTGGTCTCCCCCGCCTACTTCTGAAGGCAATAAACTCCGGCCGTGAAAAAATAGATATCAGAAAACCCAAAGCAGTATATGAAGCATCAGCCAGCAGAAAAGTCCGAAAATTATCGCCGTGAGCAGGGTGATTGCCCAAAGGGGAATATAAAACCCAAACACCTGGTGTTCGAGATTCTTGAATTTATAGCGGTTAATATAGACACCGAGAGCAAAAAAAAGAAACCAGATGAGCAGTTCACGGTCCCGACCATAGAATTCCATCTTATTTTTTTTCGATAATTTTTATCACCTTGGAGAAATCTTCGCCCTCCATACCCGCATCCGCAGCATTCCTGTAAAGGGAAAAGGCATAGTCCAAAGTTCCCAGTTTTTGGCGGATTGTAGCAGCTTCTTCAAGTGCCAGCTCCAAATCTTTTTTCAGATTGGCGGTTGAGAAAAGCAGGGGGAATTCCTCATTTACGTAGTTCGGTATCTTAAGATTCATCATCCCCGACATCGCCGGAACCGTTTTCAATATTTCGGCGACTTTTTTTCTCGGCAAGCCGAAATTATCTGCCATCATCATCGCTTCCGCAACGGCCGCTACCGAGACAGCAATCAAATGGTTATTTATCAATTTTATCGACTGACCCAGACCCACCCCACCGACATGATGGATATTTTTTCCCATTGCCTGCAACACAGGAAGCACTTTATCGAGCACTTGTTTTTTACCGCCGACAAATATTGTGAGTGTACCGGAGGTTGCGCCCGGCGTGCTTCCGGTTACCGGCGCATCAAGAAAATCTATGCCAATATCTTCAAGCTTTCCGGCAAGGCGTACCGCCCAACTCGGGCCGATCGTACTCATATCGACAACAACTGCGCCCCGCTTCATTTTGCCGGCCGCCCCTTGTTTGCCAAAAAGTACGGCGTCGACGTCCGCTCCCGATGTCACCATCGTAATGACGATATCGGCATCTGCGGCGGCGGCTTCCGGAGTTGCGGCGACAATCGCCCCTTCTTTTTGCAGCTTCCTGACTTTAGAAAAAGTTCTATTGTAAACGACCAAAGGGAATCCTTTTTTCAAAATATTTCTCGCCATCGGCTCTCCCATGAGTCCGGTACCGATAAATGCGACCTTCAGTTTCGACATGATAAAATTATATCACTCGCCGACTTTACAAATATGACGCGCCACAAAAAACCATCCTTCGCCTTCGAGACCAAATTATGGCAGGAAGGGTATATAGTCATCGGCATCGACGAAGTAGGCCGCGGTCCGCTCGCCGGCCCGGTCACGGTCGGGGCGGTTTGCTTCGGCAATCCGGCAGTCGACTTCACTCCGGGTCTGATCGAAAATATGGATATCAACGACTCCAAAATTCTTTCCCTTGCCAAAAGAAATAAATTAGCTTCATTCATAAAAGAAAATGTTTATAGACACATTACTCTTTCCGGGAGTGTTGAAGATATCAATCAACAAGGCATCGCGAAGGTGATACAAAAACTGATGTCCGAAGCCGCCGAAAAAATTATTTCGCTTATTCCCGCGGGCCAAAAATGCGCCGTGGTTGCGGATGGTATTTACAAGCCCTCCCTCGCGGCAAAAAACTCCGTTTCGCTGAGTCTGATCGATGGCGACGCTTTATCGTATACGATTGCGGCGGCATCGATTATCGCCAAAGTTGAGCGGGACGATTACATGAGGCGGCTGTCGAATGACTTTCCGCAGTACGATTGGGAAAAAAATAAAGGGTACGGCACCAAGAAACATATCGAGGCAATCGAATCATTCGGGGCCACTCCCCATCACCGGACACTTTTTATCAGATCAATTCTGTCATAGTTTAAAAGGATTATATAGAGATATAAAATATAAACATGAAAGATCAGACAAACACCCCAAAACAAATAATCAACGGCTTTTACCTCGTGTATTTTGCGGTGGGCCTGATATGGATACAAAGTGTTTACGGCAAAATTGCCGGCGGCATGTTTGTAAATTCACTAAAGATGATATTGACGAGTTTTGCTGAGAACAATCCTTATCCATGGGTCAAATACTTCTTACAAAATATCGCCATACCCAATTCGTATCTATTCGCGATCCTGACGATGGTTGGCGAAGCTTTTACCGCCTTCTCTTTAGTGGTTGCAACATTGGTCATCATAAAAACCTCAAACCGCTCAAAATCGGCAAAAATATTGCTTACCGGGGGTCTCGCAACGGGCGCTCTCCTAAATACGATATTCTTTTTTTCGGCCGGATGGACTGGGCCGGCAACCTGGAGTTTAAACGCGCTTATGGCTGTTGTTCAAATTATAGGAATATTTACTCTCGTTCAAGACTTAAAAAAATCCGCTTAGTTTAGTTTCCGGACTACTGCTTTAACGATTCCATGGATCAGGAGTTCATTGTGAGGATAGAAAGGTGGATAATTGGAATTGGCGGCAAGCAAATAGGTAATGTTTTTCTTTTTATCCATCTGATAGATTTTCAGAGTCCACTCATGGTCGATCTGCGCCAGTACGATATCGCCCGGGCGCGCCTCTTTTTTTCTTTCGATAATGACGATATCTCCTTCGTAAATCCCGGCTTCGATCATCGAGTCGCCGCTGACTTTAAGTAAAAATGTTTTATTTGGGTCTTCTATAAGATACTCTTCCAAAGACAAGTAATTTCTGTCCTCTTCGGAAATAACCGGAAAACCGGCCTTGATAATACCCAAAAAGGGCAGGCTAAAAAATTTGGCCGTCGGCGCCATTTTTTCGTCTTTCTTCTCCATAATCCCATCTTGGATCCATTTTTTTACGATCTTAAAAACGGCGTTCTTGGATGATAAGCCAAAAAGCTTAAGCATTTCGGAGTAAGAAGGCAATCTTCGTGTTTCGCGATAAAATTTTTTGACTGCACCGAGTCGACCGGTGTCATTTTTAGGTAAACGCATGTTTACCAGTATACAGGCACAGAACAAATAATGTCAAGGCGGACAATACTATTTGCAAAGATATGTAAAAAAGTATACCATCGGAATATGAGCAAATATGAGCGCTACTCGGTGATGTTTATCGTGTTTGCCTTCGTGCTATCTATAATACTATACCCATACACACCTATTTTAATGGCAACACATTGGACAGCCGCCGATATACCCGATCGTTTTCTACCTCGCTCTGTCGGAGTTTTTGCGATCCCATTAATTTTATTGTTGTTTTACTATCTCTTCCGCTTCTTACCCGCATTAGATCCTTATAGCGACAACATAAAGCTTTTCAAGAAGCACTACGAAAAGTTTCTTTTGGTTCTTATTATTTACTTTTTCTATATTCATTTCATTACTATAATCTGGAATTCTGGTATACGGTTCCACATCCTCCAGCTAATAGCTCCCGCTTTTGGCTTGCTACTTTACTATTTAGGGGTTACGATCGCCGAGACAAACCGCAATTATCTCATCGGCATCGCCAATCCTTGGAGCCTACATAGTGAAGAACTTTGGAAGAAAACCCACATATTCGCAGCGAAAATTTTCAAAACCGCCGGTATCTTCACTTGTTTTGGTTTCATATTTTACGACCAGGCGATGTATTTCATACTGACTCCTTTAATATTCGCCGTGGTCTACTCTTATATTTACTCATATCAAGAATTTACATTGGTCGAAAAACCGCCGAAGAAAAACCACAAGCATCGAAAAGATTAAACGATTTTCTGTTTTATCGCCTCTTCTACCCATGGGGCCAATATTTTTGCAGCGGGAAAAGTTTGGTTCCTTATCTTTTCGACCGGTACGAGACTGAATCCATAAGCGTATTCAAAGTTAACCGGCGGCAATTTTGCCACTTCGGTAACGTAATAATGACAAATCTCATGCTCGAAATATTTACCATCCGTCGATTTGTAGTATATTTTGCCGGCATATTTTGGAGCATATGACAAATCTTCTTTTTCTATATTCCATTCGCGCTTAAGCGTGGCATAGACACCATCTATCAGTTCCTGAAACTTTCCGTCTATGAAGTATTGGTGGGATGTTGCGGTAAAAGTAAGAAAGCCGTCGTATACCGGATGTTTGCGATGTTGTAAGATAATTTCGCCTTTATAGTACACGATAATATCAAAAGCACGGTGTAATATGCCTTTTTTATGCGCCTCCCATCTTTCGACTTTCCCCAGAATTTTATCATCGCGGTCGACCTCAGGAATGTAAAGAGTCTTTGAGTAATGATCCATATTGGAGCCTATTTTACGATATTTAAGAACCGGATTCATCCGTTTTTTTAGCATCAGTGCTATTTGTGACATCGGCGATTGCCGCATCGAGTTGTTCGTCCGATACTTCTTTTCCGTTCTGATGGTTTGCATCTACATACACTTCTTCCTTCCCCATTTCCCGGGCAAGCCGCTTTTTAAGCTCATTACCTTTACTGAGCGACTCGATCACTTCTTTGGCGGCTTCCAGTTTGGCCTTCAGGTAAACAAGTATTTCATAACCCTTCATATTGTTTACCATAAACACCGGCAGGATAAATCCGATATTGTCCAATCCTTTCATACGCAGCTCATCATTGTCCGACAAAAGCTCATTGAGTGTGTTTGTTAATAGTTTTATTTCCTGTTCCAGCCAAGTTTCCCGATCGCCAACACCCGGAATCGCGGGCACTTCTCCGTTTTCGTAAAGATCTTTCCACATCCGCTTCACTTCTTCATAATCTTCGAGGGAAATCGTCTCCGGCATCGATACACTCTCCTCGACCGCTGTCAAAACCGGCAATTCGGCATCGATCACTTTTTCAATGTCCTCATCGGTCAGATTTTCTTTTGCGGCCAGGTCCTTGAGCGTAGGATCTGTGTGCAGCGAATCCGAT
>CAYMOO010000069.1:0-7014 GCA_964392185.1 uncultured Gammaproteobacteria bacterium | reverse complement strand
TAAACAAACAGTGTGGGAAGCAATGAAAATCCCGGGGAAAATACCACAGGTCTTATTCATCTTATTTTATGTTTATTATTTTCTTTTGCTAGGGCGTTCCGCGGTAAAATTTATGCGCTATATGCTGCCTCTTTACCCGGCCTTCGCCGTAATGGCTGGTTATGGAATATGGGTATTGGCCAATAAATTACCCGTCGCTAAAAGAAAAAAAATTATAGTTTTATGTATGGGAGTGATTTCGATCTGGACTCTTATGTTTATACGAATCTACTCCACCACCCATACCCGGATCGCCGCTTCGGAATGGATTTATGACAATATCCCCAATGGGTCATCTTTGGGAGTGGAGCACTGGGACGATCGACTTCCGCTTCCTCTTGGCAACTTTCAGACATATCAATTCGTAGAATTACCTCTATACGATCCCGATTCACCGGCCAAATGGCAAGACATGCAAACACGCTTAGCACAAACTGACTATATCATAATTGCCAGTAACCGTCTTTACACACCACTTCAGAAGCTTACCGACTGTAAAAACCTCCCTGAAGGCAGATGTTACGTGCAGACTGCCGATTATTATAAAAAACTTTTAGCCGACCAATATGGCTTCAGGAAAGTAAAGGAATTTTCTTCTTATCCTGGTATAAAAATTGGACCTTATGATTTTCAACTGAAAGATGACGACGCCGATGAGTCATTTACCGTTTACGATCATCCGAAAATTTTAATTTTCGAGAAAATATAAAAGTAGTCCGGGCCGGCCGCTCCGGTGCCGGCCCGGCTTCTGCAATAACTATAAATAAAAATTTACCTATCACCACCTGGGCCTACCACTACGATCGTACTGCAACATTCCGATTTCTACTCTCAGCTCTAATGTTCCGTCTTGTTTAGCTACATTGACATCAGCTCCCTCTACTCCACTCGACGAAAACCCAAGTGTAGCAATACCTAAATTGCGAATTAACGGGACTAAGTCTTTCCCTTTTATATCATCTCCCAGATCATTATCGAGGATGGCCAAATTTACTTTAAGCGGAACTAGTTGATCTATCATATCCAGTGCTTCACGCCCAGTAGTCGCTTCGAGCACTATCTCATGTCCACTATTGCGCAATTTGTGCTCTACTTCCTCTCGCCATCTTGCGTCATCTTCGGCATAAAATGCTCTAACTCCCGAGGGCTCAGGTTTGTAACCACTATTTTGTTCCGTCATTGTTTTTCACCACCTTTCATTCTAAGCAGTTTACTCCTTAGTTCAATTACTCACTTGACGTCATTTCTAACATATTATTGTTAGATTAGATATTTTATGATATACTATAGGATATGAAAATATCAAGTTCCTTGTCAGAAGTAACTATAAAAAAACTAACGGAGCCTTGGGAAAAGATTATTCTGACACAAGAGTCCGGATCGATATTACACGCTGCATTAAGGGATCAACTTTATCGGGTGCCAGGGTTCATAGACAATTTTTCCCGTAAATACAAATCAAAGAAAATAAAACTTATACCGCTTCATGTTTCTATACTTCCGGCCGAAGATCCAAATGAGCTTAATAATTACCTGAAAAAACTTCTAAAAACAAAATACCGACAAATAGTATTGATGGTTATCGGCGCCGATTTATGGCTAGATAAAAGGCCGGAGATGTTGGCCACGATAGACGCTCACACCCACGACAATCATCGCAAAATCAGTGCTCTCTACTTTTTCAGAAAAAATATTACGGAAAAATCGATCCGTACTAATTTATCGCATTTAAGTAGCCTTTACCAAAATATTTCTATCTATCCCTATCTTGAACCATCTGAAGTGAAGCATTTTATTGGATTCTATGAAAAACAGTTTGGAATCAGACTCACGGCAGAGCTGAAATCGAAAATCATAGATGAATGCGGCGGATCTATGTGGCTGGCCAAAGAAGCAATTCGTGAGTATAAAAAATCAGGCAGCGACAATATTTTCAATCACAAGGAGATTGTTGTTAAATTGGATACTTTATATCAAGAGTTTTCGATCGAAGAAAAACAGATCATGGACGCTCTAGCCTCGGGAGATAAATACTTAGATGGGGCCGACCGGTCGATAGTAGAGTTTTTGCAGAAATCAAATGCTATCGGCATAAAAAGAAAAACTTACTTCTGTAAAATACCACTTCTTAAAAAATTCATAACCAGCAAAATAGATAAAAGTGTCTCGTTTAAAATACAGGAAAAATGTATCCAAGTAAACGGCTTACTGGTCGACTCGATCTTCACGGAACGGGAAAATGATCTTCTGAAAGTACTTATAGAAAATCCAAATAATATCGTGACACGCACGGAAGCGGCGCACGCCTTATGGAAAATAAAATCCGGTCTTTACTCCGATTGGTCTCTGGATATGGCGGTCAACCGACTGCGCAATAAGCTACAAAAGCTGGGTATCAACCGCAAAATAATCAAAACTATTAAGAAAAAGGGTTATTCATTGAATAGCCAACTATGACATATACAGAAAACGGTCATTTTCCGATATACGAAAAACTTGATGAGGAAAGAAGAAGACAGGTTTATGTTACTCCCCTAGATCGTTACCTGAATGCGATTTATCCTGGAGTTCCTCCAAAATTAACATCGGATGCGGCAGTGACACTGTCTTATTTGGGAAATTTTTTTAGTAGAAGTTTTTCGAAAGATTATTTATATAGCCCCTCGTATAAAATAGGCATATTGAGAGGATCGGAAAATAAAAGGGCCCTTTACGGTGAAGGTCTTGGAGAATGGATACCCGATTATTACAGGTCCCTACTGAATTCAAATCCTACCACTGACAACACCGCTCTTCAGGTAATTAAAAAGCTGGCCGAACATGTACCTGATATCGATTTTAGATATAATCCAACAGCTGGTGTCGACAGCAGTTATATCGAGTGCAAGGCGCGTCAGTATGTAGATCAATCGTCAGCTATCACATCCGGAGTGACATGTGATCAAATTCCAATTCCTGGCGACACTCTCAATAAAATAAAATTTACCGAAGGAAACCGGGCTTTCTCGCTAGATATAGGTGTACTAAACCCAGACACTCACTACGAAACACGATATGGATATACGGAAAGACCAATCGGTGACTCGCTCAATACGAGTGAAGTAATAATAAACGAGAGAGGTTTGTATATAGTAACAAATACGACATTACTTGATTTTTTTTGGAATGGTGTGAGAATCGTTCCCAATCCTAATTGTCGCTCGTATACCCAGGCATTATCCGGCCTAATTCATAGTCAGTTTTTAGGAGATATGCGTTTTCCCTGGATTCATAACTATCAAGATATGACACCTGACCAATACATAGAATTCTCAACGACTGGACCAAACGCCTCTCCCTATTCCGACTCCGAATGGTGGAAAAGTTTAAACAATCCGGCAACAGACCCCGAAGAACATGCGGAGCTAACAAAAAGGAGAATCGAACTGATCAACGACGTTGCATTCTTGCCTAGTACTATCAATCCTATTAAACACATAAAAATGCTGAGAGCATATGGAATCCATAAGCATCTTCCAATAGCTCCCCTTTACCAAGACACCGCCGCCCTAAACGATCTTTTATCTATAATGAACGCACAAATCAATCCCAATAATCTATCTCTTGATGAACGGGGGTGGGATAACTTTTATCGCAATATGGCTTTAGAACAAAAACAAATAGGACCACTCGCTTTTATGAATGCTTATGACCAAGTCAACGGCAACACCTCAAATGATCCATTCGCTAAATTCGCTGAGCTTCACGATCCGACCTTATTGTGGCAAATATAACCAACTACTTTTTCTTCGCTTCAATTTCCTTAGCGGTCCTCTTTACATCGGAAAGTAATGAGTTTAGATCTCTCCCCTCTTTGGTTATATACTCTTTTTTACCACGTTTAGGTATCATGGATAGAAGAACTCTAAACCAATTACGGCCTTTATGCTCTTCGACGTATAGGGTAGCTTTTTGAGCCGAGCGTCTTTTTTCTATAAAAGAGGCGAATTTTTTGGCGAATCCTGGCACTATGCGTTTACTTACTCTGGAAAGATTCTTACTGATAACCTGAAGCTTGGGTTTGTGTACTTTATGGAACGCGTAGTTGAATATATCTTTAGTTGTGACTATATCGACAGGGCGGAAATCTTGGTCGACCACCACGATACTGCCGATTTTTTTGTCAAGAATAAGCTGGATAGCTCGCTCCACAGTTGCCGATTTGGGCAAGGTGAGTATAGAAGTCTTCATGAAATTCTTTACCTGATAATTCAGGAAAGGCGTCTTGACTCCTTTACGGTCTCCCGATCCTTCGCGCTGCTTTGGTGTCGCAAGGTAAGATATCAAGTCATAAAAAGCTAGTACTCCGGAAAGCTTGCGTGCTTGGTTCAAAACTATCAACTTCGAGACTCTATTATCCTTAAACAACCTTAAGGCTTTCGCAATCGTATCGGTGTCGAAAAGCGCTTTGAGACCATGTTGCGGCTTCAATATGGCCGTAATCTGCGTGTTCATTTCCTGAGCCTTTACCAAAGATTTAAGTATGCGTCTGGCGCTTATTATACCTATGAATTTGCTGTCATCATATATAGGTAAATAATGCATTTTGGACTCCGTCATCAATCTGGCAATCTCCGAAACTTCCGTATCCAGTCCGACCTTCGGTGGCTTTGTCATACAATGTGCAACTTTCGCATTCCCCGGAAATGAATTATTGATTAAACAGTGATAAGGATTCACAACTCCGATAAGTGTCTCTTCAGCATCGAGTACGAATGCCGCGTCATGCGAAGATGAAAGTCGACCAAGCGCGTGTGATAATGTGTCGTTGGGAGATACGGTTATGATACCTTCCGTCTTTAATATGTCCGATAAGTTCATAGACCATTTATTTGAAAATAATAATACAAACCAAATACGTCAAAATAGCGTGCCGCTCGTAAAATTCCAATGTTTAATATGTAAATGCGGCATCCTGTTAATGCCTAATTCCAGTTCAAAACTGGATAAAGGCTCCAGATTTTTTCCGACGTCGATAACTTCGTTCAAGGCCTGAGGTATGCTTTGATTAAACCTCAAATTTTTAACACCGCCAACCAGGCGTCCGTTTTCTATTAAAAATAAGCCGTCTCGCGTCATGCCGGTAATCGCCAATGATCGGGGATTCAAAACTCTTACATACCAAAATCTGGTTACTAACAAACCTTTTTTAACGCCCTTAAGCATTTGCTCATAGGTTTTATTTCCCGGCTTAAAACAAAGGTGGGTCGGGAAAGGCCCCCAGGTATTTGGCGCTGGCCAGGCGTGGCCTGTATTTTTCGCACCGAATCTATTGGCGTGATATGAGTCGTAAATTATTTCGTTCAAAACACCATTTTTTATTATCTCCACTTTTCTTTTAGGAACACCTTCGAAGTCGAAAGGCATTGGGAAAGCCTTCGGGTTTAGAGGGTCGTCTACAACACTTATTTTTTCGCTGAGAACTTTTTTCCCCAACTTACCCGAAAGAAAACTCGCTTGCTCATGATAAATACGAGCATTGGGTCCGTACATAGCAAAAAACACCATCATCTCATTTACCGCCTGCGGCTCGAGTATCACCTCCCACTCACCCGGTTCAACTGTTTGCGGATGAGCGCCGAGTACTACTTTTTCTATCGCCGAATCAGCAACTTTCTCGGAGTTTATTTCTCCGGTATTTCGCCCGACGGCCGCGGCGAAGCCGGTCGATGTCGGCCCTATAAGTATGGTCGATAGATCTGAAGCCGAACTAATATGATAAGCCCAAACTCCATGCGAATTGGCTACGGCAAACTCAGAAACTACGCTACTATACGATCCCGATGCTGTAATACCGCGATCAGCAGACTTTTTTATGATGATATTTACTCCATTGGCTCTATCTCGCTCAGCAGCGCGACCAAATGGCGTCCGCCCCGACTCGATAGTTTGAGGTGGTTTAGTTCGTGTTGGCAGCCCCATATAAAATGGGTCTTCCCGCTGAAGTTTCGCCAGCTCCTCCGCCCTTTTAACAACATCGCTTAAAACTTTTCTGTCGACTGTACCAGATTCATCCAGAGGAATTTTATTTGTGCCGGCAACCCCGATCTTCTTCCCAAAAACTACGCGGATCGATATTCCTATATCTTCCCACTCCATGTTTTGATGAATTTCGGAATTAGCAAAACGGGTAAGACCATTCTCGGAAACCATAAGAAGCACCTCAGCTTCATCGGCATTTGTGAGACTAAGAACACTTTTTGCTATTTGTTTAAGTTTTTTTTCTCCTAACATATTGTTACCAAACTTTAACAACACCTACCTTAACATTTCTAAATCTCGCGGGTGAAGCGCCATGACCGGTATGAATTACCTGAGAAGGCTGCCCTTTACCACAGTTTGGCGTCCCCCACACGTTCCACTCATCGCGTCCGCAAATGGCGTCACAGCTTCCCCAAAATTGCGGCGTCATACCCTGATAAGTGGGATTTTTTAACATTCTGATCTTCTTACCATTTTTTATTTCCCAAGCAATCTCAGTACCGAATTGGAAATTCAACCGTTTGTCATCTATACTCCAAGAACGATTCGTCGACATAAATATACCTCTTTTGGTATCTTCGATAAGATTTTTAAGCTTCCAGGCTTTTCCAGTACCTTCTTCACCACCCGGCTCAAGATTGATATTTGTCATGCGTATAAGCGGGATACGCGACCAACCCATCGCGCGCATGGTGCCATTACTCGGGTTTACATAAGCCGGAACCATTTCATGTAATCTTGCCGCGGTTTCACGGGAAGTTATATAATCATTAAATATACCGTTCTTGACGAGATAGGTGCGCTGAGCCGGAACACCTTCATCATCATATCCGAATGTACCCAAAGCTCCGGGAATAGTTGCGTCGGCTGTAAGATTGACTATCGGTGAGCCGTATTTGAATTTCCACAATTTTTCCGGAGTAAGAAAGCTCGTTCCGGCATAAGACGCTTCGT
>CAYMOO010000068.1:0-7029 GCA_964392185.1 uncultured Gammaproteobacteria bacterium | reverse complement strand
CGATAACAGAAGATATGGATTACACTTTTTTGCTACACCGACGGAACGTAGGCAAAATGGTATATACCGATAAAGCATATGTAGTAACGCAAGATCCGCGCACCATAAGAGATTTCGTAAAACAGGTCAGTCGCTGGTATACGGGTTTCTGGCAATGTGTATCGAAATACAATATTCCTTGGGGCGGGCAGGTTCTCGATGCGGAAGTGGCACTTTTATGTCTTGAGGGATTGTTTAACTGTCTTATAGTTCTTCTATTTATCGGTCTGGCTCCAGTATCCATATATACCCATAAATACGAACTCATATTTTATCCGATCTTGGTTGATACGCTTTTGTTTATGCTTCCGACATTGTATTTTACTTCGTTGCGATTTGGAAAATGGAAAATATTGCTTTATATTCCCTTGTTTTATTTTATGAGATTTATATGTAGTATCTATTTTTTGAAGTGTTATTTAGAAGTTGTCTTTAGCCGGCGAAAAAATATGGTCTGGTCTAAAGTAGGCCGGTATACGGTCGCATAATATGTTTTTCGGATTACCCACAAACGGCATTTCTTTGGCGATTCACGTAATCATAAACGTCATTGGCTATTTAAATGATATTTTTATGAAAACTAGATTTAATATGGAGGATGCCGCATCGCCTTCGATTGATTAAAAGAATATAATACTTTATGAGGATAATTTATTCGGTAGTTATAGCTTTTGTGCTGGGTTTTTTGATTGTTTATTTTAACCACAAAATTTCTCCAAAAAAACCATCGGTAAGGCCCGCAACACTTATGAATTACGGAGCCTGGCTTCCTTGGTGGGATGAAGAAAGAGCATTACAATCGCAAAAGATAGCTGGATCTAAACTGTCGGCGATATCCCCCGTTTGGTATATAGTCGACTCGCAAGGGATATTAAAAGAAACAGGAACGAAAAAGAAAAACGAAATAAAAAAAATTGCTCTCGATAATCAGACCAAATTATTACCAACTATTTCCAACGATGCCGGAAACGGTTTCGACCCGGAAGGGCTGGAAAAAATTTTCGACGACAAGAATATAAGAGATACTCTTATATCGGAGCTCGTGGATCTGGCTAAGGCCAATGGTTATGCCGGATGGGATTTGGACTTCGAAAGAGTGCCCGACAACAGGAGCGAAGAGTTTTCGTCTTTTGTTTCGAAGCTCGCAGAAATCCTACATGAGAATAAATTGGAATTTGCCGTGACTGTGGCGGCAAAATCCACCGACGGCGGAGCTCAAGACTGGTTCGAGCTTGGCAAATATGCCGATGAGATACGGATAATGGTATACGATTTCCATAATTCACAGTCGGAGGCGGGGGCGATCACACCTCTTAATGAAATCAGAAAGGTAGGTCGGTATGCACTGAAAAATATTCCGGAAGAAAAGATAGTGATCGGACTGCCGCTTTATGGATATCATTGGAATAATGAAGATGTAACCCCACTAGAATACGAGGATGTTATCGGACTTATTAAACAAAAGGACATTGTTCCAAATAGAGACAGCAAGTCGAAGGAGATGACAGCTAGTGTCGATGGTGGCTTCCTGTGGTACCAAGATGTCGAGAGTGTTACTGCAAAAATAAATGAAGTTGAGAATATGGGTATCCATAATGTTTTTTTCTGGCGGCTTGGTGGCGAGGACACTTCTCTTTGGGGTAATATCTGATGTAATTCCTGCTTATGAACTAAAATGATCCGACAATACCACTTTCTCCCGATCAGGAACTTGCTGTCTATAAAGGTATATTGCGTGTGGGTTTGGGTTTGACGGGAGTTGTACTTGCCTATGCTGCCCATAATTTCGATCCCGCTACGCTTCATCACTTAAATGAGTTCGGAGCGGCATTGGTAACAGCTACCGCAATCAAGACCGGCTACGACATTGTCCACTCGCGAACGAATAAAAACTCCTGACTCCCAATCTGAGTTTGTGATCGATTTTTTGCTATTGGGACAGCCTTAATGTATAATATTGCCAGCCATTTTTTAAGAAAATGGCAGCGAGACATCCTTGAAAGAAAGGAGGCACTTTTATGACTGCATTAAAATATAAAATTTTATGCAATGTCGTAATGAGCTGGTGTAGTCATTGCAATGATACGACAGAACATAGAAATGGCAGATGCCTAAAATGCAACCCACCAAAATAATTGGGTGCACGGTGGCAGGCCTAATTTAGTTCTGTAAAAATAACCACCTCTTCTCTCGCGGGAGGTGGTTATCATTCTTAAAGTAATCTGCGTCTTTCCGATATCAGGTTTGCTGTTTTGATTGATCGTTATTTTCGTTGTCCGTAAGATTCAGGCCGTTGGGATACATTTCCGCGGGAGTCGCAACTATTTCTCCGTTTTTATAAAGTGTATAAGGAGCTCTTCCGAAATATGGCGCGATAAGTTTCGTATCCGCGCTGAATTGTTCCAGCTCTTGCCTATTCATACTAAAAAAATCCGAGGGGGAAAATCCTTCTTTACTTGCCATATATTAAAGAATTAATAAATACGCTATTTATAACTCATGACCAGATCACTGTCTGTTAAGAAAGTCACACTATATCGTCATTTCGAAATAAGTTTTTTGCCGATTTTTTCGGTTAGGGAAAGACCAATTAAACTAAGCAGAATAAGTAGTGCCGATTGGAATATGGGGTTGTTGGTCCAAACCGAAGAGCCGGTATTTTTTATAACCATATCGAGCATTATGTAATGTACGAAGTACAAAGCATAGGAGTGGCGGCTTAGATATGTGCTTATGCGATGGGCTTTTGGGAATGTGTGGATTCTTGTTATTTTCATAAATGCGAGCATTCCCATGGCGGCTGCCACACCATATGAAAGGTAAAAAAAATTCGGCGGATATTTGTGATCGACAAGCTGGTGAGAAATGTGGAATTTGTCGAACAGCACCCAAAGCAATGTGTAGACGGCAAGCGCCAGGGTGCCGATTTTGAAATAAAAACTAATCCTGATCTCGTTATTGCGTGAATTTTTTTCTTTTATCGACATATAGGAGCCGAACATAAAAATCAGCGACCAGCCAACCCACATAACGGAACGGTAATGCTCGACCGGGAATTTGTGTGCGGTCGACCAGGCAGTAAAAACGGCGGCGGCAATAATAAAGATCCAAAAAAGAACTCTTTTCTTATGGAATGCCCACATGAAAAAGGGAAAAAGAAGTGTGAGTTGTATGAAAAGCAGGACGATCCAGTTGAGGGACAAGCCGTCGTAAAATATTAACGATTGCCATATATAAGTAAAATCTTTTTTAAGACCCAATCCGCTAAATAAATCTGGAAATAAGATCCAGAAAGCGTAGTGGATCAACAGATAAATATATAATGGCTGTAACAGATTGAAAACTCTTTTTTTGTACCACTTAAGAATGTCTTTTAAGTTTGTCAGGGTATCGCCGTATCTTCGTGCGAGTACATAACCCGACGCAAAAACGAAGCCGACAACAACAAAATGAATATTGTTCCAGATTGCATAATCGACCGGGTTGCCCAGATGGAACGAATAGACATGAGTAATCATTATGAATATTATCCCGATTGCGCGCAGTACGTCGATCTCGGCCAGGCGGTTTATATGATGTTCGGGTACGGACATATCTTGATTCCAGTATAATATAAATATGTTTGATGAATTATACAGGGCGGCTTCTGTAGGTGGTGAAGTATTGCTCGAATACTTCAATCAAGAGATTTCTATCTCCGAAAAAGGCTCGCATCACAATGTTGTGACTATAGCCGACACGACGGCGCAGAAAAAAATTCATGACAGCCTGCTCGACTCATTTGCCAAATCTGGCTACGATAAGGAAATAATCGGCTTTATCGGTGAGGAAAATCTACACGACGAAAAAGAATTTACGTTTATTATCGATCCGCTTGACGGAACGTCCAATTTTACCTCGGGACTGGATATTTTTTGTGTCTCGATCGCCCTTTATCGCAACCGTCAGCCGCTTGCCGGCCTGATTTATTACCCGGTAAATGGTACGGTATTTTACGCCGAAGCGGGAAAAGGCGCCTTTAAGCAGGTGAACGACGTTCGCAAGCCTTTACATATAAAGCACCTACCCTTGAGTCGCAGTTTGCTTCTTACGAATATATCTTCAAGCGATCATATCCGCCGTGAAATTCTTACCTTGTCCGATCGGGCGATGCGGCATTTCAAAAATATACGCGCATTGGGGGCGGCCGCCTACGATCTGGCTTTGCTTGCCGACAATCATGCGGGTGCGGTTGTCTATGGAAAAACTTCAGTCTGGGATGTGGCCGCGGGAGTGATAATTGTGCGGGAATCCGGAGGCGAAATTTATGATTGGGACGGGCACGAAGTGACAATAGATTTGGAAGATAGGAAAAAAATTTACCGTTTCGCCGCTTGCGGAAAAGGAAGATGGCCAGAAATCGCGGAGTGGATCAAGGAAAAATAATATTTTCCTAATTCATGTTGTGCTCGGGGTGGGTGCAGTGCATTTCGGTATTCTGCGTTTTGAATAATGTGAGCTCTCTTACTTTTGCGATCACCTCTTCCCGCGCGTTGGCGGTATAGGCGATATGGAACTCTCGGTCCGGATATTTTATGTAGCCACCAGGTGGTGAGATGCCGTAATATTCTTCAACAAGAAGGCAGTAAGCCATGAGCTGCATGACATGATTGGGATATGGATAAGCGGGAGTACGCCCAGTCTTGACTTCGACCGGAATTATTTTGCCTTTTTTTACCACCAAAAAATCCGGGCGTCCGACGAGGTTGATAGATTTGGCGTAAAGATTGAACCCGGGGTGAGAATCGGAGTCTTGGTATATGCGCTCGCCCGACATGAAGCCGAATTTGCGTTGGCGATATACGGCGAAAGCAAATAGAACCGAGCCGAGGCAGATAAGGAGAGTGACCAGAGTTGTGAAGCTATCGTTTAGGCTTATCATAATTGGCCGGAGATCCAGCGATAACTGATAAGCAGTAGTAAAAGTATCACGCCAATACTGACAAGTACCAGGCCGATTATGAAAGCAACATCGGCTCTTTTCAGCTCCCGTGCCAGTACGTCGTGCTGTCGGCGCCCTTCATCGAGTGCAAAGGTGTCGGAGGCTGATTTGTTGTTAAGTCTGAGCCACCAGGCGCGCGGACAGTAAACGAATTCACCTATTTCCGAGGCGGTTACATATACTGTCTTGTCTTTTGGGGGCTTCATATAAATAAATCATTATCGCATATTTGCAACTAAGACTTCAATGGAACCAGAATGTGATCTACGCCTCACATTAGTATAATCCGAATATATATAATATACATATGAATTTAGAGTGTTCTGACAAGTCGTTGATAGAGTCGATATACATGGATGGCGGCTTTACTACCCAACCGAAAATACCTGGCTTTTGGTCCGGAGGGACGCTTAGTCCGGATGGTCGGCGTGTGGGTTGGAATGGCGCCGATATGCTTGAGCTGGTAGGAGATTTACATTGGTCTGCCGGTATGTTGGAAACAACCCCTGGCGGTTTGGAAATTGCGAGCTTAACGTTGGGCAGGCATGTATGTAAAGAAGATTTGAGACAACTGATGACCCGTTGTAATGAACGATATAACGCAATGATTAATGAGGCGTCTGTTTGGTATGCCAGATCTATAATGGGCAACGAGGTATTTTTGCATGTGGAATGGGCATCTCCGGAAGGAGTTTTCCGCCGTGATGAGTTGCCATTTATTTTGTCCGACCGCAAAGTCGATACGGTTTATGCCATAAGCCAAGCGGAAAAAAATAACTATCGTCGTGTCGTATCGGTCATGCCTATTGAGGAGTGGTACTATCCGCAGAGATATAGATGGGTCGATCAGACATTTCGGTATGTTCGGGCTCAGGATATAAAGCAAGGGAGTAATTTATATCTGAAATCATTATCGCGTTTACTGGTCGAGGGCGGATTGACCGTTATGGAAAATGATGTAAACAATCACTATCTTTGGGACAAGTCGACGGAGTTTGATATCGGTTCGAAAGTAGCAGAAGCACTTTGGACTCCTGCCGGCTCGAACAGACACATCGATTACGCTACCGAAGCTTTGAGTTATGTTGAAAATGAACGTTCCCGCAGTCTCGCCGAGAAATATATTCGTGGTTTATGATTCGGTTTTCGTGTAACCAAATGGATTTTATCATCGAAGAGTACGCGTAGTTGATGGATCCTAAACGTCCATATGGACTATTTGTTTTCACGGTCATATTGCGACTCCAGGCGCCTGGCATACAGCCATTGCCGGCTCTGATTTTGAAGAAATATTTCGTATTTGGAGAAAGCGCGCCGACGGTATAATTTTGTACGCCATCGGTAGACGGTCTGCTGAATCCCGTTCCGAAGCGTTCGATATTGTCTTCATATCCATAACTAATTGTGTACGAGTTGTATGGGTTTCCGGCCGGAGCAAAGTATAGTGTTGCTGAGTTTTTGGATGTATTTATTTGGAATAAATCGGGAGCGGAGCTTGGCGGAGTGTCGCCACAGACAGGTTTTTCGGTTGAGGATTGGAAGACGTATTGAGTGTTGGCTGTTGAATGTGTAAATGTGTCCTCTCCCCCATAGTTGATAAAAGTGTCATTTTCAGTTTTATATGATGCAGCGACCCAAGAAGCAGTACGTATATTATTTGATACTCTCACCTCATCGAGTATCCCATCGAAAGGGTTAGTAATGAAATCTGCACTGCCAATTCTCGCTACTTTGTTGTTTATAATAGAGGCGCTTAAAGTATTATTGTTGACGGTGAGATTTTGTGTTGTACCGTTTATATACATTTTGACACCCGAGGCGGACGATGAGCCATCGTATGTTACGACCACATGGTAAAAAGTACCCGTTGAAATAGAAGTATCCCCAGTTACTTTAATGTAGTTATTGCCACTCACGGAATTTATGAGAAAGAAAACGTATTTTCCAGAGCTATCAAGACGTAGTTGATATCCGGTTGCTACGGCGCCCGCGATTAGCCTGGCGAAAAT
>CAYMOO010000067.1:0-7040 GCA_964392185.1 uncultured Gammaproteobacteria bacterium | reverse complement strand
ATTAGCTTTGGGGGAGATGAGTGTTGCTGTTGGAGAAAAAAATATAGCAAATATTAAAAGTGAAAGAGAAATTACTGAGAATCAACTAAAAGAAAATAAGAGTGATTTGGAGAATGTAAAAAACAGCATAATTTTAATAGAAAAAGAAAGGGGAGAAAAATAATTCTCAGGTCGCGGCTGCAGGCGTTTATATCAAATTCCTTCATTATTTTTTCACGCAAATGCGGTTTGTCGGTTTCATGCTTGATGATCGGATAAGTATTTGTGGTTATGAATTCTTCCAAGGTGTAATACATCGCAACCGCGTTCTCGTTTTCCAGATACGAGGCGTATTTATGTCTCAGATCATCCGTCAGTTTTTGCCGGTCGATCTGAGAGTAGCAATAATCGATGATTTTTTTATCGAGGCTATCGCTCATATGATTAATTTACTTTTCAGAGTTAAATACAGTTTCCAAAAGGCATAGTTCAGGCCGATAAATACCGGCAACCACAAAATCACTTCGATACCTTCAATAATCCGGTAGTCAATTTCGGCTACTTTCCAGGTCTCGACCATGAGCTCAAGAAAATGAATAGTACACATGCCGATAAGCGAGTAGAAGACGGGAGAGGCGATTATGGTAAACGCGCCTTTCATCCGGAGTCGTATCTGAGAAATATAGTACAAAATCGTCAAAGTGCTGATGAGGCTGGCATAATGGTAGATCCCCACTTCCTGAAGACGGCTGCTCCACAAAGTTGACTGATTATTGAGACTTATGGCTTCGTTTACCATCAGTCCCATTACCGAGATGCCGGTAGACATAAACAAAAAAAAGACCGCAGGATTGTTGGCGCTGTCGGTATTGTTTGGCGGAATTATTTTTATAAGCGAGCGGGCGGCGAAGAAAATGGCAATCAGGCCAAGATAGTAGTCCATATGCCATAAGAACGATATTGTCGGCACATCACTCCGGATCCGTGAAAGTGCTATAAGTAAAAAAGTTATCTGGATTATTCCGAATTGGCAAATTGCCGCGAGCCAATAGAAAAGAGATTTGGAAAATAGCGATCCACGATGTGCGTTTATGATTATGGTCAATAAAGCCGCAAGAGAAAGCGCCAAAATAATATTAAGAACGATAATTATGAATACCGCACTATCGAAACTGGCCATTTTTTACATGATAGATCAATCGAAAATATTTTGCAATGCGGGTCAGGGGAATAAGATTTTCGAAACCAATATGCACAAAAATAGTAAAGTTATGGAGCCGATTATCAATATCAAACTATCTGCGGTTTTGCGGCCAATAAATGCCGTGTGTTTATCCTTCAAGTTGGCAAAATCTAGCGGTGTGAAGGTCATATCGCTTATTATACACTAGCGGCGTCTTGTGGGTTTTCCGGTGCTTCTGGGGCCGGAGGCATTTTTTCTTCCGGTTTTTTCTTCACTTCTTTTTTTGCGTCCGCACTCTTAGTTTCGTCTTTTTTTTCTGTTTCTTTCTTTTCCTCTTTTTTTTCACCCTCTTTTTTTCGGTGTACTTTTGCGGAGCCACAGACGGCACAGATTGTCGTTGCACTTGGAAGTACTGCAGTTTCGAAATCCGAGCTGCAAACTTCGCAGGTAAATGCAAATTTGGGTAACTCTTTCTTTTCTTCAAGTGAAGCGGTTTTGGTTACATCGAATGTCAGATTCACGCCGTCGAAATCGGCGACTATCGTATCGCCCGGTACAGCTTTTTTTTCGATAATCATCGAGGAGATCGGGTTTTCCACCAATTTTTGTACCGCGCGGCGGAGCGGACGGGCACCGAATACCGGGTCGAACCCTTCGCGGACGATCGCTTTTTGAGCGGCTTCGGTATAGGTAAAGTCCATATCCTGGTCTTCCAAAAGTTTAGTCAAAGCTTTCAACTGGATTTTTACGATCTTCATCATGTCGGCAAATCTCAGCGGCTCGAATACGATCACTTCATCGAAGCGGTTGATAAGCTCCGGCCGGAAGAATTTGCGCAGTTCATTCATGACCTTTTCTTTTATTACGTCATATCTTTTGCGGTCATTTTCTTCTTCGACTTTTTGTTTTTCGTCCAATTCGCTCTCCAGTGGGAATTCTTCACCGAAATATTCTTTCAGAGTTTGTCTTTTCCAGGTTTTTGTTTTCGGTCCGCGGAACCAGAAATTCTCACCAACGATCAATACCTCGCGTCCCTCGGGTGAGAAAACATGAATATCCCAGTGTGTTATCGGGAACGATCCGCCAGGGATTTCCTGACCGTCAAAATACTGTTGCAACTGTCCGGTTTCCCAGACGTTATTACCGACTTTTCTTCTCCAGAAGCGATCTTTGTAAGTTACAATTTCGTAACCGTCAGGAGAAAAAGCATGCGATTTGAGTTTTACCGTCGGCAACTGTTCTTCCGGTACATCAGACATGGCGTTTGAAATCGTTTGACCGCGGAAGTATTCGATAAGCGACATTACTTTCCATATTTTGTCGGTCGTGTTATCGCGTTGATATAGAGTATTGCCTTTGGTGATTATCTCGATTCCCTTTGGCGTTATGGTTTGTGTTTCGTAGCCCTGAGCGGGGAATTCAGCCCGGCCGGCATCCGGCTCTGTGGTTTTTTCCGCATTCTTTATCTCTTGTCCGGCAAAATAGTCAAATAGCATTCCCGATTTCCAGTTTTCGGAAAGTACCGGACCAGGCAATTTGAGCTCCATATCTTCCGGTTTTTCTTCTTGTTTTTCTGGTGGGTTATCGCCGAAATAATCTGCCGTCTTCATATGCTGCCATTCCGGTTTTTCCGTGTCATGAACCCATATATCATCGGCAAAGACAACAATTTCGGTGCCGGTTGGCGTAAATGTATGACTTGTCCAAGCGGCTTCCGGGAATTTGTGACCTTCGGTGATCGTCTGACCGGCAAAATAATCTTTAAGCAGTCCTGTCTCCCAGTCCGTTGTTTGTTCTTTTCTTCTCCAGAAACGGTCTTTATAAGTTACTATTTCCATTTCGTCGGTCGAAAAGGCGTGAGTGTCGAATTTGGCCGTCGGTAATTGCTCATCAGGCGCATCGGGAAGGGCATTGATGACGACATTATCTTTGAAGTAATCGATCAAAGATACATTATTCCAAATCTTGGATGTCGTTGACGATTTGAAGAAAAGCATGTTGCCGGCACTGATCATTTCCATACCCTTAGCCGAGATGGCATGGCTGTCGAAATGCTGCAATGGTAGCGATATACCAGGTGTTTCGGTTTGTTGGCCCGTAAAGTATTCCGCAATTTGTTTTTTTGTCCAAACTGTCGGAGTTTTGTCGTCTTTCAACTTTTGATCTCTCTCATAGAAATTTTTGTCGATCGTGACAAGCTCCCGACCACGTGGAGAGAATGCATAAGTTGCGAGCAATATTTTCGGTTTTTCCGGTTTCTCTTCTTTTTTTTGTTCGGCGGCGGCGATTGCATTTTTACCCGTTCTTATGAAATATTTCGATCCAATGGTTAATATTTCGCGGCCGGTCAGGAAGAATGTATATGTCGTGACGGCCGGTGGCTCTTCCACTTCCCCTTTACCGTTTTTCAGAAGTTCGTCCTGTATAATTTTCGATCCGATGTTCGATGTGGCGATAATAACCGTGTTTTTGAAAGATACAACATGGCCCTTATTGTCGGTCAAGCGCCCATCATCGAGGATCTGGAGTAAAATATTGAAAATATCCGGATGCGCTTTTTCGACTTCATCAAAAAGCACTACCGAATACGGGCGACGTCTCACAGCTTCCGTAAGTTTTCCGCCTTCTTCATAACCGACATAGCCCGGAGGCGCACCAAGAAGTTTGGCAACTTCATGCTTTTCCATGTACTCGGTCATATCGAAGCGTATCATCGCTTCTTCCTGGTCAAAAAGCACTTCGGCCAAAGTTTTGGCGAGTTCCGTCTTACCGACACCGGTTGGTCCCAAGAATACAAAGCTACCGATCGGTCTACCTTGCGATTTCAGTCCCGCTCTTCCACGTTTCACCGCTTGTGCCACTACTGTAACCGCTCTTTCCTGGCCGATGAGCCGCTGATGCATGATTTTTTCCAGATTCGCCAAACGGTCCATTTCGGAGCTGCTGATTTTATTTACCGGGACTCCGGTCCAGCGCGAGACTACGTCTTTTATGATATCTATACTTACCGTACTTGTAGTTTGCGCACGCTTAAGATCATACTCTTCTTTTTTATCGCGTAAATCTGCCTGTACTTCTTCGATTTTCGATCTTAATATGCGGGCTTTTACACGATCGTTTTTCGCTTCCGCTTCTTTCAGCTCCTGCATGAGTTGGCTAATTCTGTCCTGCAAAGACTTCATAACTTCGGGGAGCGATATAAGCGGTAAGCGAACTGCCGAGGCGGATTCGTCAATAAGGTCGACCGCCTTATCGGGCAAGAAACGGTCACCCACATATCTTTTAGAAAGTATTACCGCCGACTCAACCACCTCATCGGGGATCTTCACCCGATGGAAAGCTTCATACTTGTCGCGCAGTGCCTTAACCATTTTGATTGCCGCTTCTTCCGAAGGCTCAGGCACGATAACGGGCTGGAAGCGTCTTTCGAGTGCCGGATCTTTTTCTATATATTTACGGTATTCGGTGAGAGTCGTCGCACCAATAAGCTGCAATTCTCCACGCGCCAATGCCGGTTTAAGGAAATTCGATACATCTATCGAGCCTTCGCCCGATGAGCCGGCACCGACGATTGTGTGAATTTCATCTATGAATACGATAATTTTTCCTTCGCTGTTTTGGATATCTTCAATGAAGGTTTTCATTCTTTCCTCGAATTCACCTCTATGTGAAGCACCGGCGAGAATACCCATGAGGTCGAGTTCCAAAATACGTTTTTCGAGTAAGGGCTCAGGGACTTTTTTGGCCACTATCTGCTGTGCCAGGCCTTCGACAACGGCAGTTTTACCGACGCCGGCCTCTCCAACTAGAGCAGGATTATTTTTGGTTCTTCGTGAAAGTATATGTATGACACGTTCGATAACATCCGAACGCTCAACCACCGGATCAAGAAGTCCTTGTGCCGCTTTGGCGGTGAGGTCGATCGTAAACTGCTCCATAACCGTTTTTTTCGCCGGATCCTTTTTATCGGAAGCTTTAAGCATCCCTTCTTTTTTGCCAAGGATTTTTTTATTGAGATCTTCGCCTTTTACACCGAGTTTTACCAATATTTTTGCTCCCACGCCTTCTTTTTCTTCGTAAAGAGCAAGAAGTATATGTTCGGGCGATATAAACTCAAAACCAAGCTTGCGGGCAACGATCAAAGAATTTTCGACGATTCTTTTTATTCTCGGAGCAATCTGCGGCGGGCGAGGGCTCTGCTCTTTTTTGTATACCCGCATAAGCGTCGCTTCTATAAGTTGTGGTTGTACTTTAAGGTCGGTGAACAGTTTGTATATTTCACCGTCGGTAAGCAATCCGTGCAATAAATGTTCGCTATCGAGGAATACATTTTTAAGTTCGCGTGCTTTATTGTTTGCCGCCATGAATACGCGGTTCGATCTTTGGGTAAGATGAGTCATGACATCCAGCTCGCCACGTTTTTGATCGGTTATTTGTGAGTTTAATACAGCCGATTGTCCTGGCTTAGGTGCCGCGCCGGGTGGAGCCGGAGGGCGGGGAGGTTGTTGCAGGCCCGCCTTTGCCGGTTGCGGAGGTGTCGCTGGCGCTCTCGGTGGTTGTTGGGCCGGAGCCATCGGCGGTTGATTCATATATTGTGGCTGCTGATTTTGATAGACCGGCGGATTTTGGAATTGTCCCGGTTGCTGATACATCGGCTGATTTTGGTAAGGTGTCTGCTGCGACTGCTGAGCACTATAAACGGTGCCCTGAGGAGTTTGAGTACTTGAGACTGTTGTTTGGGTAGTTACCGGTTGCTGCATTGGCGGCATAGCCGGTGCCGGTGGCGAACCGATTCCATTATACGATTGTCCGCCGCCATAATATTGCGGGCTCGACTGTGACTGTGTGGTCACGGTTGTATGCTCTACAACCACGCCATCTTGATCAGATTGGCCTGATGTGCCATTTTGATTTTTCTTGAAACTGAAAAAACCAACCATACATCCATTATGAAGAAATACTTGACAATTGTCAATATAAAAGTTACCGTATAATCATGGCGATCTGAATTATCGCCGTCAAACTCAGTATGCGGACAAAATCTCAAATAATTACCTTAGTTACTATATTAATAGTAAGCGTATTTGTATTTACCTCCCGGGTTCCACAAGTTCAAGCCATATGTCCCTGGTCATTGTCGAAGGCTATTGCCGTATTGTGGGAAGTGGTCCGCCGCGGTGGTTCGGCAGCCGAGATAGGGAATGTCATTACGAACATGCAAAAATTCGGAACCAACTGCGATTCCGGCGGCAATACCCTCACCGGTGCGCCCAACCCTACCGATTCAGCCAGTCCTTACCCTACGCCCGGTCCCGGAACCGAATATCCCACGCCACCTCCAAGCGACGGCTCTTGGCCGTTTTTTTGTCAAATGAATCCGGCTCTTCAAGATTCCTTCAATTCCTTAAGGAACGAGGGGTGTGGGCCGGTGTCACTGTCGATGATATATTGCAAAAACAAGGGATACGATAACAGCACGAAGAGTCAGTGCCATGTTCAAAACGACAGCCAAACGGTAACCGCCAGAATAGCCGCAGATCTTTACAATTTGGGTAGCTATAATCCTTCAACCGGAATCACAATAACGAATACTACAAAAAATTATATCGAAACTACTCTTGGGCAAATGGTTGTGCCCGTGACCAGCGATTTAGCCACGTGGAAAGAGCAGATAGATACTTATCATAGATATATATGGGCGTCGACTCCGGCAGTTCGTTGTGGAGTTGGCTGCGGAGCAAATCCAAATATATATTTCGGTCACGCATTCGCTGTCGATTACGTAGACTTGGCTAACAATAGGTTCAGAATGCGCAACTCAAACAACTGTACCGCTGGCATCGGCTGGGAAGAGTACACCCAAGAACCACCCGGGAAG
>CAYMOO010000066.1:0-7109 GCA_964392185.1 uncultured Gammaproteobacteria bacterium | reverse complement strand
TTTTCTATAATCTTTTCTAAAATGAAAACTTATGAACCTTATCAAAAAACTCATTGAATTCGTGATGGACATATTGGAAACGGTAGTCTTTGTCGGATCATTGTTTATAGTGATATACCTCTTTGTACTGCAGCCAAATCAAATAAAAGGAGCCTCTATGGAGCCTACATTCGAATCTGGCGACTATATATTTACAAGCAAGATCACTTACAGGTTTAGAAAGCCAGAACGTGGAGATGTCATTGTTTTCCGCTCACCTAGGAATCAAGATATCGAATTTATTAAGCGCATAATCGTACTTCCGGGAGATGTAGTAATGGTTCACGATCAGGAAATATATCTGAATCAAAAAATAATAAATGAACCCTACATATCGGCAAAAACCCCTCTTTGGGAAGGAGGATTCATAAAAGATGGCGTACCCTTTTTAGTCCCAGATGGTGAATTATTTGTGATGGGAGACAACAGGCCAAGATCGTCCGACTCGCGAGAATTTGGATCTATACCCCTACCAAGCGTCATCGGTCAGGTTTTTTATCGCTATTTCCCGACACCTAAAATGGGTCCGATAAACAATCCTTTCCCTAATTCGCTAAGGAGTTTCTTACAGAAAATCAACCCTTTATTTTGCGAACGAATGCAAGGAGTGCGGGCGTAGTCTCTTCGAGCCCTCCCTTCACTTCTATAGAAACTCTCCCACGTACTCTGGTTTGAATGATTTTGGCAGAATAAGTGTGACCCAGTAAATTAAGTGCGTCATTGAGCTCCACTATTACATTTTTTGCGACATAGTCACCCCCAATTTTCACATCATAAAGCATTTCGCGAACCAATCCTTCGGTTTGGACTGCAGTCATATTCTCAGAGAGAATCTTCTCATATGCGACTATCATATCTTCATGGCTTTTAAGCCTCGCTACGATGAATAAATGACTAAGGGAGACAGTTTTGGTGTAATAACCATCTCTTATTATCTCGGGCAATTTAAGAAGTCTTAATAAATGACAAACATAAGCAGCTTTCAAATCGAGAGATTCAGATAAGTCCTTTATTCGAATTTTCTTATTGATTTTTAAGTAATGAAGATTTGAAGCCTTTTTGAACGGATCTTCTTCCTTTTTAAAATCATCCAAGATTTTCTTAGTTTCTTCATCCATGTAAATATTCTATCAGAAGAAAGAAATTATGCTGGGTCGACTGACACGAATTGTCTACCCATTTTAGCAAAAAAACGCACCACACCATTTCTGGAAGCAAGTATCGTGTGGTCCTTGGAGACTATAACCCCATCGGCTCCGTGTACTTTCGTACCTCTCTGTCGGATTATTATATTGCCAGATTTAACAGTTTGTCCCCCATAAACCTTTATACCCAGTCTTTTCGAGATGGAATCTCTATTTCCACGTACTGCTCTCTGCGCTTTTGTATGTGCCATATTATTTTATTATATCTTTGTGATCTTGATTTTTGTAAGATCTGCTCTAAAACCTGTAACTCGGCGGTATCTGACTTTGGCTTTAAATCTGGCGACTCTTATCTTGTCGCCTTGTGCGGAAGACATGATTTTTGCAGATATTTTTTTATCTAAGATGGGTGTTCCAATCTCTGCTGATTGATCGGAAAAGACTGCCAAAGTAGGTAATTCGATGATATCGTTATCTTTTCCTTCGATTCTATCCACATAAAGCTCGTCATTTTCTTTTACCAGATACTGTTTGCCCCCGGTTTTGATTATAGCTAAAGTCAACATAATAGCAATAATTATACCTGAAATTACGCTTTCTGCAAGTCTATTTATAGTTATAAAGGCAATAGGGCTATTCCGAATAACAGGGTAACAATCGAAGATCCTCCATAGGAGATGAATGGTAACGTAATACCAGTAATCGGAAGCATTCCCAAATTCATCCCTATATTTACAAATACCTGAAAAGCGAACATGCTAAGAAAGCCTAGGACGACAAAAAAATTAAACGTTTCGGTTTCACTCTTCATACCATAATATTTCAATGCCGATCTTCCTAAATAAAAACATATTAAACTATATAAAAATATAACGGCCATTCCCCCAGCGAATCCAAATTGTTCGACAAGTGACGAATATGCAAAATCCGTATGGTTTTCTGGCAAAAATAATAATTGTGACTGAGTACCCAAACCCAGTCCACGACCTAAAAATTTGCCCGAACCAACGGTAATAATTGCCTGTGTCATATTATACGACGACCCTCTCCTATCCAAATGTGGGTTCACAAAACTCAATATACGCTCTTTCTGATAGTCTTTTAAAGATAGTGCCGCGATCGGGATAGACAATGAAGATATTATGGCTAATAAGATAATATATCGCTTGGGTATATTCGAATAAAGAAGCATTATTATAAAAATCACGGCATAGACCATTGCACTACCAAGATCCGGTTGCTTAAAAATAATAAAGAACGGAATTATAAAGTGAATAAGTAAGGTCGTGAGATTGCTAAATTTTGCTTCTATCCGTCTGAGTTTGGCTAATTTAGAGGCGAAATATATGATAAAAAAAATTTTAAAAAATTCCGACGGCTGGAAATTAAAGAAGAACAAATCAATCCAGCGCTTGGAGCCACGCGCTTCCAAACCAACAATATAAGTTATAATCAGAATGGCTATAAAAAGGATATAGAAAGTTGATGCATTCAAACGAAAAAAACTCATTTTAATCTTTTTGACGATAAAATAAGCTATTAAACCCATGAAGATAAACTCTATATAATGCAGAGCATATGAAAAATTTATTCCCAGTAGATTAAAAAAACCGAACACACAGATTAATAATGATGAAATCAGCAGCCCTGTCATAGAAACCAAGATTAGAATATAGACAATTTATCGCCAAACTTGATTTTATCGAATAACACCGCTCCTCTTATTTCTTTCTCATAATCTGTAAATTCTTTAGGCACTACGATAGAAATTTTTTGATCGGACCTTATATTCGACATCTTTCTTTCAGCCTGTATCGAGCGGATTAGATCACGTAATTTTCCCTCTGCAATCAGTTCGGAAGTAAGACTTGTATCCAGTAGCACCTCAATATTTTCTCCGGAATTCAATAATTTTATGGATTTTACATTTAATTCCTCCATTAATAAGTTATGATATTGTTCCGTATATTTTTCAGATAATGACTTACCTTTAGGTATTTTTATAGATGCTGAGGCTAAAGGCTGTCTGAGCTTCATTTTGGACTCTTTTCTTACGCGGTGCCCTATTTCTACAATTTCACGGACAAATTCCATATCAACTATTACTCTCTCGTCTACGTCCACCTCTCGATTTGGCCAAGTACTAAGGTGTACAGACTCATCTCCTGTTAACTCTGTATAAATTTCTTCACTTATGAAAGGCAGTATAGGTGACAGGATTACAGTAAGATTGACTAAAATATTGTATAGAGATCCGTAAAAAGATTTTTTATCTTCCTCATCATTCGAATGAATGAAAACACGATTTCTTGATCTTCGTATAAACCATGTAGATAAATCGTTCACGAACAATTCGGTGGCAGCTGCGGTGTCTTTTATATTATATCCTTCATAGCCCTTCTCCACTGCTGCGACAAGTTGTCCAAAACGGCTATTTATCCAGACATCAAGTATGTTTTTATATTCGAATTTTGATTTATTATTTAAATCGTGCTTGTAAGAGTCGAGCGCTGAGTAATCTTTATAAAATTTGTATACATTCCAAAGAATAAGATAAAATTTACGCCGCACTTCATCGGCTTTTTTATATCCAAACAACATGTTATCGGCCGGATTCTCCCTGGCAAACATCCAACGCATGACATCGACACCGATTTTGTCAGCACCTTCGTTAAACTCTATCGAGTTACCCCAACTTTTATGCATTGGTCTACCGTCTTCACCAAGGAGCGTGCCGAATCCGAGCACTCTTTTGAACGGAGCAGAATTTTCGAGTACGGTAGCTTCGGCAATTAAAGCGTAAAACCAGTTCTTAAACTGACCAGGAAAAGACTCTGTTATGAAATCGACCGGATACCATTTCAACCATTCTTTTTTATCGGCATCATAAAGAGGATTTGTATTATCTGCTGATATGGTTGAAAACGGAACAATTCCGGCATCCAACCATGGGTTACCGACGTCGTCTATACGATGTGTGATTTTGCCGCATTGTTCACATTTGAGAGTAACTTCATCAATGTATGGCTTATGAGGCGATTTTCCTTCAAATTCTGCCCAGCCAGATACCGCTCTTTTTTTTAGATCTTCTTTGGAGCCTATTACCTCAAAATGCCCACATGATTTACATTCATATATGGGCAAAGATAAACCCCAATATCGATTTTTTTTACTGATCAGCCAATCATGCATATTTTTCAGCCAATCGAGCTCGCGATCCAAACCAAATTCCGGCATCCATTTTATCTGTTGAGCTACTTTTATCATTCTCTCTCTTAATGTATGTGATTTTTCACCCGACTCTTTCATTGACGGCTTATCCATTGCAATATACCACTCATCTGCCACCTTCCAAACCAGTTCTGCCTTACAGCGCCAACATGCGGGGTAACGATGTTTGTAACGGTGAATCTCGAAAATCCAGTTTTCCCCTTTGGTTTCGCGTTCTTTTAGGTAGTCAAAAATGATCTCCGGATGTTTTTTGGCATTTTTTCCTGATAAGAATCCTAAACCAGGCAAATAGTCGGCATTATCGGCGATTACGGCAATCATGGGTAATCCGAGCTTTTTACCTAGTTTGAAATCTTCAATGCCGGCGCTTACCGCTGTATGTACCAATCCTGTGCCTTCCTCGGTAGAAATGGGCAAAATCATTGGATCAGTAGCAACGACCGTATGAAAAGTGTCTTTATTCGCTGAAGCAACTTTCTTTACACCTTCGATTTCGTCAAACGGACCTCGATATTTAAGTCCAACCAATTTTTCTCCTTTCACTGTTTTTACTACTTTATATTCCTTTTTAAAAACCTTTTCGACAAGATCTTTGGCTATCCAAAACAGGTCGCCTGTTTTCCCTTCAACTAACGAATAGTCTATATCGGCGTCTACTGCGACCGCAATATTTGCAGGAAGAGTCCATGGTGTCGTTGTCCAAACCAACAAATACTCGCGTTGACGATCTACTAATGGAAGTTCGAAGTAAATAGCCTCATGTACCAATTCTTTATAGTCCTCAGTCAACATTTCGTGCTGAGATATGGCTGTTTCACAACGAGGACACCAAGGTACAGATTCGTTGCCTTTATATATCCATCCATTTTCAAAGCAAACTTTAAGAAATTTCCAAATCATATAATTATTATCGTCGCTCATTGTGAAGTAAGAGTGCTCCCAGTCCATAAAGTAAGCCAAGCGTTTTGACTGATCTGTTTGGATGCCCGAATACTTCATTACACGATCCTTGCATAATTGTACAAATTTCGCTATCGATGCTTTTTTGTCTCCTGGTACCAAATTTTCTATATCTTTTTTCGACTTGAGCTTTAGTTCTTTCTCTACCTCGACTTCCACCCATAGCCCCTGACAATCGAATCCATTTTGAAATCTTTGCTTAAATCCTCTTAAATTATGATATTTCTGCCACAAATCTTTGTAAGTACGTCCCCAAGCATGATGAACACCCATTGGGTTATTGGCAGTTATAGGGCCATCTTGAAATGAATAATACTTTTGAGATTTGTCGTTTTTATGAAGATATTTACTTATTACTCCCGAATCGTACCAATGTTTGAGCCATCGCTTTTCCATAGAAATAAAATCGTGACCTTCTTGTTTTTTTTGTGTGTCTGGCATGGGTTATATTCTACTCAAACCGTCATGAAAAGACAAGTTTGTGATTTAAATATTATCGATTTTAAATATTGAGATGTATAGTAAATACACATTTTCTCCATGATTATCGCCGTGGGCGATACGAGCAGCTTGGAGATGTAGACAAAGAGAGGTCGATATGGCTACGGAAAAAGGTCTGCCAATCGTGAGTATTTTTATAGGCACGACTCGGGTATGTTTATGCAAGCATCCGAGTCATGGCCGACAAGTCGAAGGCGAAGAAGTTGTGCAATGTTATAACGAGATTGAACCAGGCGAATATTATTGCGAAGAATGCAAACGTCGCCATGGAGCACACCATATTAATACACCCGTACCGGATGTAATTTCTTAGCTTTCTGCTCAAGCAAAAAAAAGCAGCGAAAGAGAAATATTTTTCACACATGATCGTTTTTACGGTCTTAAGCCTCTACGGCAAGTGAGAAAAATAAATTATCTTTCGCTGCTTTCCAGACACAATCTGGCTTTATTTCTTTCTCATGAAGGCAGGTATTTCCAAAGGATCGTCTTCGACGAAATCGGTTTCGTCAAAATCTTCCAGTTCGGTCTCTTTTTTTTCAACAGGAGTGGGAGATTGGGTATGCGCTGCTACTTTAGGAGATTCTTCTTTGGGCTGATCTATAATCGGGTTCTGCTTGAATTTGAAAAGCTGCACTCTTGCCTCATCATAGCGCGTGGCAATAAGGGTTATGCGGATTTCGTCAGAAATCGATTCATCGATTGCCGCACCAAATATAATATCTGCGTTCGGATCTACTGCCTTTGTTATAAGCGAAGCAGCCTCATCTATTTCCGCCATGGAAAGATCTTTTCCACCGATCACATTGAACAAAATACCCCGAGCGCCTTCAATGGTTGCATCTAAAAGTGGCGAGGAGATGGCTTGCTTTATTGCCGTAATCGCACGTTTGTCGCCACTTCCTGTTCCGATACCCATAATGGCAGTCCCGGAATTACTCATAACCGTGCGCACATCGGCGAAATCAACATTGATCAAACCGGGCAGAACGATAAGTTCGGCAATCCCCTTAACACCCTGATGCAGTACTGAATCTATCTTTTTGAATGCTCCAAGTACCGGTGTTTTTTTGTCTATTACCTGAAGGATGCGCTGGTTTGGTACGGTGATAAGCGTATCAACTTTTTCTTTGAGATGAGATACGCCGTCTTCTGCACTCATCCGAAGCTTGGCGCCTTCAGAATCGAAAGGCTTGGTTACAACAGCTACAGTAAGTGCTCCGGTACTCTTGGCGA
>CAYMOO010000065.1:0-7152 GCA_964392185.1 uncultured Gammaproteobacteria bacterium | reverse complement strand
GTCAATTTTTTTGGAAAAATTTTTCAGTAGAAGTATAGGCTTGAGACGGGTCGTGAATGATAAGGTTTTTTGCGTCGATTCGAACATGTATATACCGTCATTTTCCTTGTCACCTGACTGGATAAATAGTAGAATTTGACCAGACTGATCAAGATTTATCGCTTTTACGACACCAGTGCTCGTAAGAGGCGATAGAGAAGGATTTTTGGGGAAAAGTAACGCATTTGCAGTAAGTACGATTTCTCCCTTCATTGTGATTTCTTTTGTCCAGCTTGTAAATCCGTCCTTTTTAATTTCTACGTTATATTTACCGGGAGGTAAACTGAGATTAAGATCGGTTACACCTTTCAACTCACCGTCTACATACACTTTGGCCGCTTTGGGAGTAGAGTATGTGGCTAATATTCCAGTCGAAGTTATTGACTGGTTTTTTATGTCCAATCTGTATCCGCGGGCAAAAGATATGATCGCAAACAATACTCCTACAAAACCAATAAATACGACAATTCTATAAAAAATTTTTTTCATTTGTTACATTATGATATGAATAAGATAGCTTGTGACTGAGTGTATATATTATACAATTTATTTCAAGAAAGCATTAGTATACTTATAAGTATGTTCTTCCGTAAGAAAGTTGGAATCGACTTAGGTACCGCGAATACACTTGTTTATGTCGAGCATCAAGGGATAGTATTGAATGAGCCGACTGTGGTGGCATATTCTCAGGACGATAGACGTATCCTCGCGGTGGGGGAGGATGCGCGCCAGATGTTGGGCCGCACGCCAGGAAATATAATTGCGGCCAGACCAATGAAGGAGGGCGTGATCGCAGATTATACGACTACTTCGGCCATGATAGGCTACTTTCTTAAAAAGGCTATGAAGGGGAGAGTTTTTTGGCCAGAGGTTATGATATCCATTCCCGGAGGAGCTTCACAAGTTGAGAAGCGGGCAGTTGTTGCCGCATGTCGGCAGGCGGGTGCGTCGAACGTCTACCTTATTGAAGAGCCTTTGGCGGCGGCAATCGGGGCGAGGATACCTATATCACAACCTTCCGGTCATATGATAGTCAATCTCGGTGGAGGAACGGCAGAGATAGGAATAATATCTCTTGGTCAACTTGTTTCATATAAAACGGTCCGAGTCGCCGGCACTAAATTCGATGAGGCGATATTGCAGTTTGTCAGAAGAAAATACGGGCTTATTATAGGCGATCGGACTGCCGAAGATATAAAAATGAAAATAGGTAACGCCTTCATAATTAAATCGCAGAATCAGAAGAACGATACAGGCGTTAAAGAATTGCAGCCGGAGCGCACCATGGAGGTCAAAGGCCGTGATTTTCAAACGGGTTTACCTAAAATTTTACATATAGGTGAAGAAAGTATAAGCGAGTCATTGCAACGGCCGTTGAAGTTGATTCTTGATGGGGTTAAAGAGGTTTTGTCACAGGCACCCCCAGAATTGTCAGCCGATATAGTCGACCGGGGAATAGTATTATCTGGTGGAAGTGCACTTCTTCATAATATTGACAGGTTTATTACTTATTACACCGGTGTACCATCGTTTGTTGTTGAAGAACCTCTGCTCTGTGTAATCAGAGGAGTGGGCTTGGCAATCGAGAATCTTGATAGTTATAAGCAAGCAATCCGTTAATATAGTAATAGAGTTAGATTATTTGTACTTTTATTTTCATATATATAATTATCGATTATTCTGATAGATAAATTATTGTATAAAATATATATACGATATTTAATTTTAGATTGAAAGGCTTTTTTTAAATTTTATCTTATAATAAGATAAGAAATATGAATGAATATACTTTACTCAATGTCATAATTCGTCCGGAAACTACTCCATCTGTCCTAGAGAAAATAAAAAAAACGATTCAAAAACGAGAAGAATTTATCCATGTTGTGTCCGTGAACCCGGAAAATTTAATAATAGCAAGAACGAACGTAGAATTTAAAAAGGTTATTGAAACAGCCCAAATGCAAATAATAGACGGGGTGGGCGTAGAAATTGCGATGAAGTTTATACACGATCGTAAATGTGACCGGCTAACGGGCACTGACTTAGCGAAAATCGTGCTGAAAGGATGGGAAGGAATGAGCCTCAGAATAATGCTAATAGGGGGTAAGTCAAAAATAGCGGAGAATATAGCAGAGTGCTATCGTCAAAAAAATCACCAGATTGAATATCTGGGGATTAAAGGGATCGAAAATATTAAAAAACCAAAAACAGAGGAAGAAAATGAGATATTTCATATAGTGGCCGACTACAAGCCCCATATCGTCTTGGTGTCATTTGGATCTCCAGATCAGGAACTCTGGATTTATCGCAATAGGGAAAAATTTCCTGTATATGTATCCTAGTAAACATGTGTAATAGTTTCTCTAAAGTATATTTTTTATGAGAAAATATCTCCAATGGATTCATTAATATTAGAAACTTTTTCATATTTCAATCAGTTCGACTACGCGCCGACTCTGCAGGAACTATATTGCTTCTATAAAAAGGAGATCAAATTCGAATATTTTATCGAAAAAGTAGATGAATTCCGTCACGGGGGAGCTATTACCAAACATAAACGTCTTCAAGAGTACGATTTTAAATTTTTTCCTGATACATCAATCTTTAGATATACTACTGGGGAGTATGAAAAAGGTTACTATAATACAAAGATCGCCAATACTATCAGTAAAATGGCTATCGCAAATAAGGTAACTAGATTTTTGGGAGTTTTTCCCCAAGTGAGAATGATTGGTATTTCCGGATCTTTGGCGATGAGAAATGCGGCGGATGAAGATGATATCGACTTATTTGTTATATCTTCGGAAAATAGATTGTGGACCGCCAGGATAATATGCTTGATGATAACGATATTTTTGCGAATCCGGCGCGGCCGAAATTCGATACAAAACAAAGACAAGATCTGTCTAAATCTGTTTTTCGACTATCATGAGCTGAGTTTGCCCATTCATAAAAGAACCCAATATGGTGCCCATGAAGTATTACAGATGAAGCCGGTTTTAGTGAAAGGTTCAACCTACCGGGATTTTTTGAAAAGCAACGACTGGATATTTGAAATATTTCCTAACGCTCGCATGCAGCTGAATTATGTAGAAAACATGCTCGCTTCAGAAGAAAAAAGCAAATTTCCTACAGCCCGCTGGGATTTTTATCCAGGTAAACTAATATCTTTATTGGGTGATTTATTCGAACTACTATCTAAAAAATTGCAGATGCGCATTATGAAAGGACACGTGAGTCATGAAATTATTTCGAAATATCAGCTTTGGTTTTTCCCGCATGACCATGAAAAACAGTTAAAACATGATCGTCCCTTGCAATGAAGCGGAAAATAGTTATAATTATCTAGCTATATTACTATGAAAGCCCCAATCAATATCATTATTATGATTGAATCGCCCGTCCGACCCCTTAAATGGGATCTTCGGGGCAATGGGGTATAAATTTATAAAATAAATAATCCAACCGCCCGGAGAAAGAGAGGGGCGGTTTTTTTATGGAAAAACGAACGAAGATACAGACGGCTCACAAACTGCCTGGCGCCATATTATCTCCAAATGATAGGAGTAAATATGGAATATGGAATGATAATATCGCACATCTTTATGGCGAAAGCGGGGCGCGGATATTCAGTGCCATTTCGGGAGGAGAAAATCCTTATAGTAATGCCCAGTTATTTCAAGATGAAATGTCGCAAGTGGACAGGCAGGTTATAAAAGATATAAGCGAAAGGTATCAAGTCAGTGAGAGTGATGCAGTGATGATTTATCAAAATGGATACATGGTCGCGGCAAACAGTATTGGTGAGGTAGTCGAGACGGTGATGCCACAAGAATACGTCGACGCTTTCCAAACGCGAAACGAAGCGATCGGTGCAACCAGAAAACCACAGGATCAGTTACTTAGACTGATTACACCTGTAGATCGTCTGGGAGACTACGAGGTGGATAGATTACATTATTTTGCACAATACGGCATGGATGTCGCAGCTTTGCATTTGAGAAACGATTTTCCGGGACAGTTGATGTATTTGATCGATCATCTAAACAGAAACTTGTTCGATTTGAATTTGGGTGAGTCGGTTTCTGTCGTCAAGCAATTTAATGTTATTCATAATAATGCCAATAATGCCGCAATTGGTATTTACGATGGCAATTTACAGATTGTCGGAGATGATCAACATATCAAAAAATACTATATGGCAATGCGAGAGATAAACGGCATCAAATGTGCCACACATCCCAGCTTGAAGACGGACAGCTCGGCTTTGATGAAAGCTCATAGCAAGGGCGGGATGTCAGAAGTCCATGATTTTGTAAGGATGATGCTTATTGTCGAAGGGGGCAAGGAAGAGCGCGATGAAGTGGTTTACAAAATGAAGGAAACGTTCAGAAGATCTGAGGATTATTTGGATACGATAGACGATAATGACAACGATGGGCGAGGAGGAGGTGATGGAACGGTTGATTGGGCAAGATTTAAACTTTGGGAGGCAGGATCAGAACTGCCGATAGAAGTAGCATGCATGGACCATCTTGCCTATTTCAATTATCGCAATAAAATCTCGAATGGACGAGACAAGGCATGGAGATTATATGGATTCGATCGGGTTGTTGATAAGTTCCGCTATATGTTTCCTCCCGAGTTGTACACGATTGATGGAGTCGACATCGAAGAGATTCTCAATATTAACAGAGAATCGATCATCGCCGATTTGCGTAACAGCCGTGTGAGTAAACTGACGGGAAAAATCGAACAAATGAGCTTAATAGAATCTCTGGGCAGCTGACCTTGTTATATTTGATATATCTGATAACGGCTATCTGAAGAAACGGGTGTGGGCGTGGTGTTGGAAACATTTTTTCCCATTTTTTCACAAACTACGTTTATTGGAGTGTCAATGCTACAACTGAGGATGTTGTCTTCACTTACATATATGCAGATGTCGGGATCGGTGAGCAGCATAGAGGGATCCAGCAGTAGGGTCCTGGTGGTCATCAGTGACTGTATGATTCGTCCGTATTCGTCCGGCGCAACGAAATTTGGGAGTATAAACTTTTCTTCCGGCGCTTTTCTGGTTTGGTCGCGGTTTTTTAAGGCGTACTCTGCCATTACTGGCAAGTCTTCAACGATTCTTATTAGTAATACATCTTTTTCGTTTTTAACAACGCGTATCATTATCCCGTCACGACCGAAAAGGTTACTGATATTTTCTATAATTCCGTTGAAAATTTCCAGATGGACGTCGCCTGGTTGTTCTCCGATAAATTCGGCTAGATTTTCAGATACGTTATTCGCTTCTATTCCTTGCCGTATCCCTATGATTTCAGATTTAGAACAGAAACACATGACCTGACCGACAGGAGATGGATGGCCTTCGTCGGCATACAATATTGGAACTCCGATATTTATATTTTTATCTTTTATTAATACTCCGAATTGTTTTTGGAAGAATTCGATGGAGCCCTGTTTTAATCTCTGGCGATTGTCTGGTGATTGCGCTTCGACTATTCTGCCCGCATCCAGGCCGTCGAAGATAGTATCATCACCATAATTTTTTGCCATTTTTATCATAATCTCATCGGCAAGAGGACTGAACATGAGGCGGAGATAGGTTGCAAATATGCGGTCACGCAGTCTGATTGGGTATTTTGTCCCTGGAGTACTCAGATTGTTATTTATATCCTGACCCTTCAAAGTATATGCCTCGGCCACCATAGTTACGTATTTTTCCGTGTCGCCCTTTGTATATTCGAGTAGAGAAAGATTTACCTTAAGCATCGAAGATATGGCCTTCATAACTGATTCTTTCAAATTTTCCAGCATTTGTCCCTGTATGCCCTTATCTTCCATCCTTTGTAGCATGTTTTTATATAGACAGTGGGATTTTATTATTCGGTCCATTTCCTCAGATATTTTTTCAAACTTTGTCACTGCGTCGACCAACGCGCATATATCTTTCCCTTGCTCAAATTCGGTTGAAATTATATCGAGCAGATCATTTCCTTTTATATGTTCTCCTTCTGCAGATTTTAAGATGGAATCTTCTGCGACATCATGGATTGGGGAAGCTGCCGCCACTCTTCCATTTACTCCAAGTTTCATATTGTCTATACAGACGGTTAGCGCATGATTATAGGAAGGGGCTGCAATTTCTGATCCGTCGGCCGTTGATATTTTTTCTGTTTTTCTTTTGGGGAATGGCATCTGGGTACCCTCATCGTCGTATCTAAATTCCGTCAGGACACAGCCCAAAATTAGCGACTTAATTATCTCTTCCGCTTCCTCGGGGGTGTAATTGTCTCGGGCTAGCCGTAGGGCCTCGTCAAGTTTTGGCTTAAGGCAGGCCCCTTCAGTTGCGAGCCATTGTTTCATTAAGTCGGGGAGTTGGGAGAATCTCTGGTCTTTGAAGGTGATTACGGTGAGTATATCTTCCCATTCTAATTGACTTACGGCTTCAATATTTGCCAAGCGGCTATGATTATGAGTAGAAGTTATTGTTTCGGTAATCATTTTTCTGAAAAGTATATCAAAAAATATCAGATACTCAAATAAGATGTATTTTTTTAGCTCCGAAGACGTAGAGAAATAATTTTATTGTGTTTGTGATTTCATGACAGTCTGAAATTACGAGTTTTATAAAAAATATGAACAGAAATTTATTTGCGATTATAAGGACTATCTTTTTAGATATAAAATCATAAATCCATATCGTTGTCGTTAATCTATTGCGTTGTGTATGAACCAAGCATGTATTTGGAGTATAATTGACAATTATTGTTCGTGGAGTGTGGAATTCCGGTTTATACTTGGTAAAGCCGCGGTGGTGAAATTGGCATACACGCAGCGTTCAGGGCGCTGTCTCCGCAAGGAGGTGGAGGTTCAACTCCTCTCCGCGGCACTAAATAGACAGTAGACTGTAGTTTGTAGTCTAATGACTACCGTCCACTGTCTACCGACTAACCTGGAGGTGTCGCATAGAGGCCCAGTGCGAAGGTTTGCTAAACCTTTGAGCTTCAAAAAAGCTCACGTGGGTTCGAATCCCACCACCTCCGCCCAGAAGCGTAACAAAATCGGCACCTACCGATCAAAAATAGCTTGGTATGACAACCC
>CAYMOO010000064.1:0-7173 GCA_964392185.1 uncultured Gammaproteobacteria bacterium | reverse complement strand
CTCCACCCCCCAATCTCAATCAACATATTCTTATCTCTTTTTATCGCATCTACTTCAGGCTCATTCATATCTTCCTTTCCTCCCTCTCCCACATAGAAATGTATTCTTATTATCTTCATATCTTTTCCTGTTACTTTAAGCGGTAGTTTGTCATCTATCTCTTTTTTGTTTATTATTCCTATGAATATATTGTTGTTATCTATATTTTCCGCCGCATGTCTGATTTCGAATATTGTTCTTTCGGTTTCTTTTTCATTGAGTTTCAGTGAGAGGGATATATTATTTTTTACAAATTCTTCTATATCTTCTTTATTTATATTCCATCCTTTATTTGGTCTTTGGAACTTGATTGAAGGATTGTATTCATAATACAGATAATCTCTTGAATAGCTACTATTAACCCATAGATTACCACCTTCATTTACCTTAACATTCCATCTTCCATCATCGTCTAAAGAAGGATCGGAATATGTAATACGGCTATATGGTTCTACCCCTATTTCAGCTCCTGGATCGGCATATATGAATATCGTCGGTGATTCTCCTGTTATGCGGATGGGGCAGGCGGAGCCGAATTTTTGGTAATCGGGCCAAACGCCCATGACACCCGGCGGGTTGTAGCGGGTATCGTTAAATCTGCGAAAATCGGTTTGATTGGTTACCGAGCGGATAAGTACGAGCGCTTTAGTATAGTCGCTTTGCAGGGTGGATTGGTCTGAATTCGGCGCTGGAGTAAAATACCACCAACCGCGGCGACTCAGCTGTACTTTGTTCAATATGACGCCTATATGACTACGGCCGACTGTGAGAACGTCGGAACCGTTAGTTGACTGGATGGTTGAGCGTGGGTTGAGATCTTCGACTTTCGGAATACAAGTTTCTGAGAAATTTGGTGTAGGTGTCGGCGGATTGGGATCGGGAGTTGCTTCGGTGAGAATAAAAGTTGCTTGTTTTTGAGTGGGGTCGTATTGGGCGTAAACCGGAGCGGGAATTACTGAAAAAAAATTGTGGTTTTCGCCCGTTGTATCGGGTTCGGTGGCCGGTACGACGGCGATAAAGTCCGTGTCATAGCCGCTAGTAAGGGTGGCTTTACCGCGGAAAATGTAAAAAGGTTCCAACCTATTCTGGTCGATTCCCGGCATGTGTTCCAGATATGCAAGTGCCGTATCATAAACATGGGCGAGTTTGGATTGGGCCATACGATTGGGGTAAATTTTTTCCCAGGGAGTACCGATGCCGTCGCCCGACGGGGAAGTGAATATACTGGCGTTTTCTGCGGCCAGGAGTTTTTTTACCGCATCCGAGTCTGATATTATTCCTTCTTTTTGATTTACCGCTTTTACTTTTCGTAGCGTAGATACAACCGATACGATTTTATTGTCTTTTTCCGACCATTCGATAGTTGCGCTGTTGAAGTCGTTTTTCCGGCTTTGGCCGTCGGAGTTGTCCGATGTTTCATATATATCGTTGTCTGGCAACGAAGAATCTCTTTCGGGTTTGAAAGTAAGATCGGATATTTTTTTAGTCTCCGGAATGTTTAACAGGCCCAAAGGGTTCAATATCGGAAGTCCGGCGAGTGACCAGTCTCTTTTGATTTCTACAAAGATATTTTTTGAAGAATGTCTTTTATAAGTTGCACTTATTTTAATTGTCGAGTCGTATATTCCGATGCGCTTGAGAAACGAATATATCTGTTCATTTATATTCTCTGAATCGCCATCCAATGCGAGGCCTTTTACGGAGCGATAGAAAAATTGGCCGGTTTTCGCATCGAGAATAAGAACTGATCCGTTTTTATTGCTTTTATCGGTGTTGTAGGCAAGATAAGTATTTTTATACCTTTTGACTTCGCTGTTCTTGTCGAAATTTGCGATAAAATCTTCAGCCTCTTTTTCGGTGTAGTTTGTTTTTAGGGTATAAACCGTTGCGCTTTCGCGTTTGGTTAGTTTGCCAAACCCTTCCCAACGGGAAAATTTGACCGAAGGCAGGAAGCTTGGACCTGATATAGCTTTTATAGCGGGTGGTATTATTGATTCTTTTTGGGCGGTTTTTTTTTCGAGGTTGAAAGTTCCGGTCGTCAGAATATTTCTGGCATTTTCCGGAATGATTTTATCATTGTTTACTGCAAGGAAATACAGACCACATAAAAGTGCAACCACTATTAGTGAGATGATAGATATGTTTTTTTTCATCCTCCCCACCCCCCAATCTCAATCAACATATTCTTATCTCTTTTTATCGCATCTACTTCAGGCTCATTCATATCTTCCTTTCCTCCCTCTCCCACATAGAAATGTATTCTTATTATCTTCATATCTTTTCCTGTTACTTTAAGCGGTAGTTTGTCATCTATCTCTTTTTTGTTTATTATTCCTATGAATATATTGTTGTTATCTATATTTTCCGCCGCATGTCTGATTTCGAATATTGTTCTTTCGGTTTCTTTTTCATTGAGTTTCAGTGAGAGGGATATATTATTTTTTACAAATTCTTCTATATCTTCTTTATTTATATTCCATCCTTTATTTGGTCTTTGGAACTTGATTGAAGGATTGTATTCATAATACAGATAATCTCTTGAATAGCTACTATTAACCCATAGATTACCACCTTCATTTACCTTAACATTCCATCTTCCATCATCGTCTAAAGAAGGATCGGAATATGTAATACGGCTATATGGTTCTACCCCTATTTCAGCTCCTGGATCGGCATATATGAATATCGTCGGTGATTCTCCTGTTATGCGGATGGGGCAGGCGGAGCCGGTTTGCTGGAAGTCGGTATAAACACCCTGACCGAGCACATTTAGGAATGCTCTATAATCACGTATGCCGACTATTGATTTGATAGCAAGCAGAACTTTTTCATAGTCATATTTGAGTATATTAACATCGGAGTTTGGGGCAGGTATCATATACCACCAGCCATGACGACTGTATGTAATTTGGCCGTTTATGATTGCCCGATGACTGAAACCGAAAGTCACGTTTTGAATGGTTCCGGTAACTTGGGAACTATAGGAGCGGAGTTCGTAATGTGGGTTGAGTTCGTCCAAACGCGGATAACAGTTGACGAGGGCAAAGTTAACTTCGGGTGTAGGCGTAAGATTGGGTGTCGCGGTAATAAGATTGAATAGTGATTGTTTTTGCGTAGTGTCGTTTTGTGCTGCGTGAACAGCCGGAATAAAGTCAAAAAAATTAAAAGAAGTATTCTTGCGGATTTGTTTTGTTGCCGGTACTGCTGCTATAAATGCCGTTTTATAACCACTTTTCAGGTCGGCGGTTCCGCGGAAAATGTAGAATGGCTCCAAGGAAAGTTGCATAATACCCGGAGATTGTTCTAGGTAGGCGAGAGTTGATTCTGTAACATGAGCGTTTTGGGCTACTGCTTTTTGATCAGGATAGATTTTTTCCCATGGGACTTCGGGGCCATCTCCGCCCGGAGTGGCCAGTATAAATGAGTCGGTGTTTTTTTGCAGTAGGTCCACCGCATCGGTATAGGAGATTATTTGCTGATCGGTAGATTTCAGGGCAACTTTGCGTAGGCTCGATATCATAGATAAAATCCGGCCATTGGGCTCGGATATTTGAATAGTTAAGGTATTGAAATCGGAGCGTCTTTCATAGCCGTCGGTTTGATCGGTGGTTTCATATATATCGCTGTTGGTGTTGAGGTGGGATGAGTTACTGTTGAAATTGAGTTCGTTCAGTTTGGCGGATTCGGGTATATTCAGTAAACCGATCGGATTGTATATAGGCAATCCGGCAATCGCCCAGTTACGTTTGATCTCATAATAAGTACTGCCTTCAACGGATTTTTTTTTGTACGCGCCGGTAATTTGGAGTGTATCATCGTAAATATTTAATTTTTTGAGTAAAGCATATATCCTTACATTTATATCCGATCCTGGCTCCGGCAGTTCCACCCCCGGAAATGCAGTGTAATGAAAGTAGCCCGTATGTGTTTCGAAAAATAATATCGATCCGAGCTGACCGCTCTGGCCGATGGTATGTGTAAAGATGGTGTTGCCATACTTCGTGATTTTTTCAGATACAGCGAGGTTTTTAGCAAAATCTCTTACTTCGTCGATAGTATAATCCGTTTTAAAATAATATTTATTTCTCGTTGGTGGAATTTCGATCTGAGAGAACCCTGTCCAGCTCTCAAATTGTGTTTTTGGAAAAAGGGGAGATCCGACAAGTTCCTTCATCAGAGATGTGACATTTTGTGGCTTTCCTGTATTTTCCTCCCTGTTTTCCAGCTTAAATGAATATTTTTCCTTTGATTCTTGGGCACCGCTAATAGTCACTGCATTTTTTTCGGTCTTATTTGTATTCTCGGTTGTTTTACTATGAAGAAAATCAAGAAATATCAAAAAAATCAATATACCAAAAAGGAGTGAATAGAGGATGAGGAATTTTTTTTTTCGATTTTTTTGTTTATTTTCATGAAAAAAAGTTTTTCCCATCCCGGTAATAATACCGGGATGGGATTACTTTTATCGTCGTTATTTTCCTGAATATGATCCAAGTTCAACGACTGTGAAAGGTTGCCTTACAATCGGTGTCAGCTCCGGCGCGGATACTTTTGAGCCCGCGACGTGACCGACATAGAAATGAATACGATAAGCCGCCTGCGGTTTCGGATTCACCGTCAGAGGCGCTTTCGTGGCGACTTCGGAACCGTCGACTATGCCGACGAATACCGTGCCCGCGTCTACCGAGGCAGCAGCGTGATTGAGTTCAAAGACTGCTCTTTCAGTCTCTTTCGAATTCAAGCCTAAACCGCCTGCCAATACTGTGTTTACGAGACCTGACAGGTTGGATTTTTTGACTACCCAACCCTTTTCTGGTCTGGCAAACGATGCCCCAGCGTATTCATAGTAAAGATAATCTCTTTTGGCGCCTGCAACATCCAGGGCTCCGCCTGAAAGAGATCTTGTTGTCCAACTATCACCACCTCTTAAGTAAGGATCACTGTAGGTGAGTTTGACTCCCGGCTCAACTGTGACAGCTGTGCCTTTTGGAGCGTAGACAAACAGAGACGGTGAAGTGCCTGTAAGTCTGATTGGACAGTAATCTACCTGATCTTGAATGTCACCTTCGATCTTTTTGAATTTTCTGATCAAAAGATCGGTGGCTGCGACTTTAACGGCTGCAAATGTCGGTTGAGCAACAGTAGGTACTTCGAAAGTACTCTGTTTCTGGCCGCTATCGCCAACGTTTGTCTGGATGACAGTCGGGGTAAGATTTTGCATCTGGTCTGTAGGAGCAACTTGTGTTACGCCCTGACCTGATACGGCAGCTTGTAGTTGGTTAACCAACTCTTGGAGATTGGTTATCATGACGGAATCTACAGCTACGTTTCCGGCTGTCGGGATATAATACCAATCCATTTCGTCTCTACCCGGTCTCTGGGTGTATCCGAAGTATGATCCACCGTAGTTGATTACCGGATTCATATCGGCGACTGTTGGATTACATTTGTTCTGATCTCCTTCTACAGGCGGGATCGGTGATCCGTACTGGATAGGAGGTACTGAGGTCGGTGTGAGGGGGTTGTTGTTCTGAGGAGCTTGTGTTGCATTAAGCTCGAATGTCCCCTGCTTCTGACCGCTGTCTGTCTGCGCATGAGCTACAGGTATCAGACTTCTTCCAACTGTGCGGCTGGTCGCCGGAACTGCGGCAACAAACGAAGCAGCGTATCCGCTATTCAGTTGTGCCGATCCACGGAAAATATAATATGGCTTCAGCATATCTTGATTGCTTGACGGATGATTTTCCAAATAAGCAACCATCGATTCACTAACGACAGCTGTTTGGGCTTCCGCTTTGTTCATGGGGAATATTTTTTCCCATGGCATACCGTTTCCACCACCGGAAGGTGTCGTATAAATGAATTCATAAGAACCGGCTTTAAGCATGGCGACGGCATCGTCGTAGCTTATAAGCGTGCTCGTTGTTGGAGCGGCGGTCTGTAGTGGTCTCATGTTTGATTTGATGAGAGTCACTGTTTGATCCGCGTCGGAAATTCCAAGGACGATTGTATTGAAGTCATCGCTTCTGACATGTCCATCGGAATTGTCGCTGGTTCCATAGATGTCGGCATCGGCCGGGTTATTTACATTAGCTTTCTCAAGCGTCATGCTGGCCAATTTTTGCCCGTCGGGTATATTCATTAAACCGACAGCATTATATATAGGCATGCCGATTTTTTCCCAACTTCTATGTATTTCGACGAAAGTTTTTCCTGGGTGTTTTTTGCTTTTGTATTGAGCTCCGGCTGCCATTGTGTTATCGTACAAGCCGAGAGTTTTTAAAAGCGAAAGCGCCTTTGCCTCCAACGTAGCGCCGGAGGGCAATTTAATTCCATCGGTAGAATTATAGGCGACATTACCGTTCGAAAGATCGACGGCACCTAGAGAAACTTTTTTCCCAGACTGGTCGGAGGCATAACCGACTACAGCATTAGACTGAGTTTCCACGTCCGACTTAAAGCCAAGCTTGTTCAATATGGCTTTCGCTTCGTCGAAAGTGTAATTAGTCTTAAACGTATAGACCGAAGCCGAGGATGGGAAGGTTGCGGTTGCTTGCAAACCTGTCCAACTACCGAATGAGACCTGTGGCGCTTGAATCGCGCTTGAGGCCACATCTCTAACTCCTGGTGTGGGCCGTTCAGCTGGAGCTGAGGTAGGCTGCATTTGGGTTAGGGGACCTGGCTGGCTATTACGTTGGGATATAATAATGACGAGAAGTACTATCAAAAGGAAAAGCAAAACCGATGCAAGCAGTAAGAACTTGCTTTTTTGTTTTCCCCCTGATGTTGACGCATTATTTTCCATTACATCATAATAGAATTTGTAATTAAATTCATATTAGATAATGTCACTGTAGTTGTCAAGCTAATGATTGAGCGCACAGGTATGAATGTAGAATTTATATCTTGCGATTGAGGTTTTACAACTAATATGTTATTATTCAATCTATGAAAGAATCAGAAAAAATTTTGGGCGGAATCCCAGGAAAGGAATTCGTAATGCATAACATTATGGGTATGCCTGAAGCCACATTTCCCGGAGAACCGGAAAGAATAACTTTTTTTGTATTGGGTGGGGGAGGTTTGTATCCAATGAGATTAGACGATCCCGACTTCAATGAAGTGCATGGAGAG
>CAYMOO010000063.1:0-7265 GCA_964392185.1 uncultured Gammaproteobacteria bacterium | reverse complement strand
CCAATCCGGCCGGTTTTATCGACAACTCGCAAAAGCAGGGATTATTTGATCTGACCGCCTCTACGCCGACTCCGACGCCGATTTCTTCCACCCCATTGTGTCAAGAGGGGGATGTAAATAATGAGCCCGAAATATTGGTGGGATACTACCCGGCTCAGGGCCAGACGGTCGGTGCCACGGGCCAGATAATCGTCTGGGTAAACGACGAAGGCGCCCCCAAAGTCGCTCCGAATGAAATCGTTGACGCTACCACCGGACGCATTACCACACCAGGCGATCGTACCGCCCTCGCCGACGATGGATATTTGTGGGAACCAGCCTTATATATTGCTCCGCAAACAGCCGAAAATGGTGGTGCGCCGCATTTTCCTGACATTATTAAGGGCGACTATAACAATCAGCCCTCAAAAGGCAAGGGGATGAATATCCCGGGCATGGACACGCCGCCCCCAGGAAGTAATTTATCCGAACGCTACACCGCCGAGTATATATGGGACGTTAGTACTCTAGGGCTGACACCCGGTACTTATTTTGCCCAGTTTGTCATCCATGACGGCGATGATGACCGCGGCGTTGGTTGTGTAAATATTGTTATTCAATAAAACTATGAGTCCACTAGGAAACCTTGAGGAAGATCAGAAGAAGAAAGACTACAAGATGTATTATATTATCGCGCCTTTGATAGGTATTCTAATCGGCGTTGCAACCTATTATTTTTCCATAGCCGGTATGCGATCGGGAGCGGCCAGTAATGGGCAAAACAGCGCGACACCTTCACTTACCGCGGAAGCAACCGACCAACCGCAAGCAACAACGATAACCATCTCTCCAAAAGGGCCTGAAGTCGTGACGAATGAATTTTATAACTGGTATATCTCCTACGCAGGTGACCCTTTTAGATCGGGAGCTTATAAAAGATCGGAAAATCTTACCGATAGCTTCATAAATTTAATAACCAATCTCGAGGGCGACTATAAAGACAACCTCAAAAGTGATCCGATATTTTGTACGAAGAATCGTGAGATCGCCTATATCATTGGACTGGCCAACTACAACAAAGACAAGACGCAAGCCAATGTTATGATAAAACTGAAGTCTAAAGAAAAAGAGCTATATCGCGTTGTTTTGGTGAAAGAAGCCGATAGTTGGAAGATAAAAGACATCATGTGTCGTCCTTGACGCTCTCAATATGCTATAAGCACTCCCGGTAATTTTTTTCTTAGATCTTCTATCTCTTTTTTTTCTATGTAATTGCCGCTTAGTCGCAAATATTCCAGATTTTTTAGCGTAAAGATAGAAAGGGGAATTTTCGTAAGAATATTGCCACCTAAGTCGAGCGCCGTTAGATTTTCTGGAAAGATGGTTTTTTGTACCGCATAATCCCGCAAGTAATTATTTTTTACTGATAATCTTTTCAGATTATTAAGTTGCTCCAAGCCGTTTGGCAGGCGCTTGAGGTTGTTGTTGTCCAGATAAATCTCAGTTAGTCTATCGAGATTATTTAAGGGGGGTATGGATCCAAGATTATTTTGACTTAGGTGCAACACTTCTAAGCTGTTCATTTTGTTTATTTTTTCTGATATTTTTGTCAGGTGGTTATCTGCGAGTTCGAGTTTGGTTATGTTTTTAAGATTCCAAATTTCGTTCGGAACATCTTTGAGATTCTGTCCGAGGATAATGACGGACTTGATGGATTTATGAGAAAAAATGGCGGGCGGAATTCTTAAAGACGGATTGTATCTTATCGTTATATTTTCCAATCTATTTAATTTGGCGACACTGAAGGGTAAAGATTGCAGATTCTCGTTTCTTGAGATATATATTGTTTTGAGATTGGCCAGCTCGCCGATTTCCGGCGGTAAAGATTCCAGTTCGGTCTCGGCAACTTTCAGGGTGATCAGATTTTTGAAGTCTCCGATCTCTTTGGGAATGAAGCTATCACCTTCAAGCGCATCCAGTGTCAGTTCTTTGACCGCGCGCATCTCGCTTATTTGAGAAGGTATAACCGCATCTTCGATATCCATAAGTACGAGTTTTTCGACTTTTTGTAGATATTTACCTTCGGTTGTTAATTTTTTAAGATTATCTTTATCGGTAATTTTAAGGAAGCAGGCAATATCGGATTCTTTCCGAGCTTCGATGGCATTTGTGTATTTTTTTATATTTTGGGAGCAGATCGATTCATCAGGAACAGAAGTGGAGTTTTCGATAAAATCACTTTGGCGTGGTATCTCGAGCTGCGATTTTTCGGGAAAGCGGACGTATTTTACGAATAGAGTAATGGCGATTATTAAAGCGATTATAGGAACAAGAGATAAATATTTTTTCATATTGTTACCCGGACCATGCCTTTCTCATCATTAAAGATCCACCAAAAACCGCGGCGACCGCCGTCCCGCAGAGCACTATTAAATCTAGTGGGATACCCTCGAGTGTGGAATAAAATAATGCTTGTCTCATGCCATCGATCGCATAGCGCATAGGAATAAAGGCGCTTATATTTTGTAACCATTCGGGAAGAAAAGCGATCGTGCTGAATCCGCCTCCGAGGAAAAACATATAGGTCGATAAAACAGTCGACAACATGACAATTGTCCTTACCCCCTTTACCGAGGTGCCAATCATAACCCCAAGACCAGAAGCACAGATGGCAGTCAGCGCAAATACGGCCAAGAGTGCCGGCCAGTGCCCAGGAGGCGGGGATATTTCTGTTAAAAACATTGTAAGCAAAGCGCCTGGTATAAGGGCGGCAAGAGAAACTGCCGTTCCGGCAAAAAGTCGACCGACTATAATTTCTAAAGCTGAATATGGCGAAACCATTAAATATTGTGCTGTTTTATTTTCCGCATCGTCAGCGCATAATAGAGCGGTGCCCACCAATCCAACATTGAGGACAAGGAGTACCAGAACCGGTATTACTTGGTAGTGAAGCCATTCTACATTGGTTTCTCTGAGATCCTGTTCGTCGATGGATATAAGGTAGGGGTTGGTTGATTCGGGATCGTATTCCGTCCCGTTTTCCTCCGCGTCTCCCGGGCTCAATACGGGGGCGTCGAAATGGGCAACAGAGCGGTCGACACTTCTTCTTATATCATCGGCGAAGTCGATATCGATGTTGTTGAGTGTCAGATAAAGTTTTGCTTCACCTTCGCGCACTTTTTGATCGAAGTCGACTGGTACGGTAATGATGGCGGCAACCTGTTGGTTTTCGAGCCATCTCCAGGCGGTTTGCGCGTCGACCGGTTTGATTTTTGTCGAGAAGTCGTAGTTCACATACGCATCTGTGTCCGACTCGATGATGCTTTGCATTTTGCGCGAATAAACTCCATTGCCCTCAACCACCAAAGCGATCGGTTGTTGCAGTACGGCCAAGCTCAAAGTCACGAGAACGGCCATCATCCCAAGCGGGGGAATAAAAGAGCTTATTATCGCAGTCGGCATCCGTGTCCAGCGTATAAGATCGAGTTTTGTTATATTGTAAATATTTTTAATCATATGACGTTTTGTGCATCATTCTTCCGGCGATCAATATAGCCGCGACTCCCCAGCCGGTAAGAGCGATATAGTTGAGTATGAGCGGTTCGGGTGTTACTTTCAGCCCCAACATGGCATGCTCCAGTATGCCGACCGCATAGTAAAGCGGAGTGAAGTGGGCCAGTGTCCATATTATGTTGCCGTCGAATCTTTCCGGCTCGTAAGTCCCGGAAAACAGATATAAGGGTAAGGATATACCGAATATTAGAGTTGTTGTTGGATGAGTTTTTTTGAGAATCATCCCGACGGCTCCGCCCATGAAACCAAATGTTGATATGCACAAAATCAAACCTGCGATAGTTTGCCATGGGTGGACCGGGTTTATGCCATGTCCATATATCGCTATTCCAAGAGCTATGGTCATCGTGAAGGCGGAGATGAGGTCGTTGGCGACGATTTTTCCGAATAGTACTACCAATAGATTGGCCGGTGAGGACAAAATCATATCGATGTTTCTCGACTCAAATTCGTAGGCGATGCTGACACCGGCCAGAATTCCGGCAACGATAAGCGCACTGAGCGCCAAGGCGCTCACGGTGAGGTAGGGAATGAAGCCGGTTTCGTGGTCGATAAGATCGGTCTCCACCGGTCGGACATGGATATCGGGCAGCTTGAGATCTTTCCCGAAGGCGACAATGGCGGCCGGTATCGCTCTTTGGATATCGGCGGTCATATCGGTGTCGATATTGTCAACTATTACTTTTATGGGAGTGGTTTCGCCGGCGTCAACCGCTTCACTGAATCCCGGGGGAATGATTATTACGGCGACAATTTTACCTTTTTTTACCAAATTCATCGCAGTTGTCTCGTCCATTGGTTTGAGGGTGAATGAGTGATGTGCTTGTTCAAGTTTTTCGATGAATATTTTCGAATAATAGCCACGGTCGTAATTCACGAGTGCTGTCGGTGCGAAGGCTCCGGTTGTACCAAAAAAATAAACCAGAAATATGAAGGTGATCGATTGTATGGTGGTGAGGAGAATGAAGATGGGCGATCTGATGAGACGTAATAATTCGGATTTGAATGAACCGTAAAATAATCTTATGAGCTTCATATATTATTCAAAAGAATTGAATATTTCCGCAAGATCGGGTGAGCGTGTTCTTAAGTTTTTTATATTCGCATGTTTTAAGACTTTGGAAATTATCTCTTCCTGCGCCGATAGTTCTTTAAAAAATATGGAAACACCAGTGGAGGTTGGTTGGATACGGATCACGGCTTTATCTTTGCTAATCACTTTTGTAATTATCTCGATATCTTTCGTCGGACACTCGAAGTCTATACAATAGCCCGCTCTTTTGATGAGAGTGCTCGGTGTTTCTACCCCTTGGATTTTTCCTTTACGGAGAATTGCGATGCGGTCGCATAGCGCCTGTGCCTCATCCAAATAATTTGTGGCGACTACTATGGTGCAACCTTTGGTTTTTAGCAGACGCATATGTTCCCAAATAATATGTCTGGCTTCCGCATCGACTCCGAGAGTTGGTTCGTCGACGATGAGTAGTTGGGGGTTGTGTATAAGCGCTCTGGCTATTGCCACGCGCCTTTTTAGACCACCGGAGAGCTCTTTTATTTTTTGATCGGCGCGGTCGGACAGACTGAGCAGGTTCAATGTCTCGATTATTCTTGCGAGGGGTTTTTCGATGTTATAAAGCGTTGCCGAAAAATTCAGATTTTCCAAAACGGTAAGCTCTTCGTAGAGCGCGTTGTATTGCAGTACAACACCAGTATCTTTTTTATACGGATTTGACCCTTTGGATACCGGAATATCAAATATTTTTATGTCTCCGGCAGATTGTGTCCTTAAGCCATTGAGCAAGGAGAGTAGAGTCGATTTTCCCGCACCGTTTGGACCCAGTATCCCGGTGATATCCCCAGAGGAAATATTTAGTGTTATATCCTGAAGAATTGATGTCCGGCCTATTATGCAGGAGACATTGGCGAATTCGATTGTGTGTCTTTCAGAATTTTTCATAAATAGAGCAATATATGTATGTATTTTTATACTACAATAACTTTATCTAATGAACAAACAGATAACTATTTTTTCCGGCTGTTTGATAAAAGAAAATAAGATTCTCCTGGTTCAGCGAAGTGAGCCCGAATGTCCGGAAGCGCATATGAAATGGGAGTTCCCCGGTGGTAAGGTGGATTTCGGCGAGACACCGCAGGAATCATTAGCCCGGGAATTTATGGAAGAGACGGGAATTGTTGTGAAAGTAGGCCAACTTTTACCCTTTGTTCAGGTTGCTTACTGGGACTATCAATGGGGGAAGCAGCAAACCCTATGTTTTTGCTTTATATGTGAGCCCATCGGGCAAACTATTCAGGATAAATTAGACCATCACATTTTGAAGATAGAATGGTTTGATTTCGAGGATGTGTTGAAACTACAGTCCCTTCCCGGCACCGAAGAGATTATGCATCATGTTAATAGTTACATTAAAACAAATGTCAAATAACATATACCCGATCGCTTATATTGTCCTTTACGAAAATGGAAAATTCCTTCTCACCCAGCGCCGTGTCGATTCTGATGACGATCCGGCATTCGATAAGAAATGGCAAGTGCCTGGTGGCGGCCTCGAAATCGGAGAAAAGCTCAAGGAGGTTATTCAGCGGGAGGCAAGAGAAGAGCTGGGTATAGAAGTCGACCTGAAGCGTACACTTGCGCTTACTGAAGTACTCCAGCATGGCGAAGCCTGGCATGGTTTGGCTATGGCATTTTTGTGCAAACGCCAAGACCCATCCCAGCCGATAAAGATAAATCATGAATCTCACGCTTTCGGATGGTTTACTATGGAAGAGGCGGCGAAACTTGATCTTATGCCTACTACCTTACAGATTCTCGAGTACATTTCTAAAATGTATCGGTTGTTTAAGGTGGGAATATTGGCTGTCATAAGATCCCATGAAAAATATTTGCTCATAAAAATACACGCACCCGGAAAGTTGAAAGCGCACGATAAGTGGAGTTTCATGCTTGGTACCTGCGATATGAACGAAAGCTTAAATGAAGCTTTGGTACGGGAAGTCAAAGAAGAAACCAATTTGGAAGTGAAGGTATTACGATCGTTATCGTATGTGATAGAAATGTATGATCTCAAAATATTTTCCTATCTCGTCGAGCCAGCTTCCGAAAACCAAAAGATAAAGTTGAATTATGAAGCGAGTGACTGGGGCTGGTTTAGCTTTGAGGAAGCAAAAAAATTGGACTTGTACGGAGATACGGAAAAAATTCTTATGGAAGCGGAAAAAGCGAGAAAAAATTCATAGAAAATTTTCAGAATTTACCCGCGATATGAGCTGGAGTAGTTCGTCGGAAGCCGAGTATTTTTCATCATCCTGCATTTTTAACAAGAGCTGCTCCATTCCCCAGAGTCTGACCAATAGTTTGTTTTCTTGGGAGAAATGATTGTTATTCATAAGTTTATCTCCGACTCTTGATAGAAGATATTGAGTGTGAATTCGGCTCCCTGGTTCATGTTTTCGCTGCTCTCTAACCCATTCATCGATTTGGAATTCCGTAATTTCCAGTCCGATGTTATTTCGGAAAAGGTCATCGATCGTGTTCGGGATTAGTTTGTTGCCGTAGAGAATGTCGGTTGCCGCCAAAGTGTCGACATAAAAGTCGGCTTATAATCGTCCATAATCGGACTCTTCATAAACATCGGCTCCAACCCGTATATTCATGTTGGGATACATCCTGGAGATTTCCGCCGCCCTCTCTG
>CAYMOO010000062.1:0-7330 GCA_964392185.1 uncultured Gammaproteobacteria bacterium | reverse complement strand
CCGTATATATAATATTTGACTATTTGTTTATTTACATAACTGATTTTATCGGGATCCTTTATATTTATATCTTGCCCGGCCTCGGTATAAAGGTTTTCCGGGACCGGTTGATTCATGTATGTTTTTGGATATTTGTTTTTCGGGACGGTTGTCGTCGGTACTTGATCGACTGTAGAAGTTGCGACCGAGGCACTCGATTGGGTCGTTAAGGATTGTGTCTGTACCCAATATGCCAACGAAGCGATAAAAACTATCACCGACAAGATGAGCGATATATTCGCAACAGACATTTTTCCTGATGCTTTTGGTCTTAGTACCGATTTCGGCTCCGAAAATTCGGGGACGCTTTTGAGCATATTGTATTCATTATTTTATATCTGAAGATAAATGTCAAACGATAAGCTGCCAAATCAAGTTCGGATCTTTAGTCATGAAGGTAAGTTGTCTTTTGGCGTATTGTCTTTCCTTGGTTGCCCATTCCTCAACCGCCCGCTCGAGGCTGATAGTTCCATTTATATACATGGTCAACTGTGCATATCCGATTGTTTTTAGTCCGGGCGCTGCTTCTCCATATTTACTTAAGACCGATTTTACCTCCTCCACCGCGCCCTGATTTATTCTGTCTGCTACTCTTTTTTGTATTCTTTCCGTAAGGCTTTCCATATTTTTAGGTTTTATTGCGGTAAATTCAATTTTCAACTGCGGTTGACCTAATTCTTGCTTGAAAAAAGACAGATCCATTTTATTTTCATCAATTTTTTGAATACCCGCTTCGGCAATCTCTATTTTACGTATGAGACGCTGGGGATTGTTTATATCGCTTTCATTCAGGGAATTGAATATATCTGTGGATTTATTTTTCAGCAATTTTTGAAGTTGGGATACCGACTGTTCCCCCAATTCATTTCTGAGCTTCCAATTTGGCACGATCGACTCGGTGGTATATCCGTATAGTAGATGTTTCAGGTAAAAGTACGTGCCGCCACAAATGATGACAGATTTTCCGCGTGAAAATATTTCTTTTATTGTTTTTATTGCGCAACGGCGGTAATCGAATGAAGAAAATGCCATGCTTGGTTCCAGAATATCGTAAAGCCATACTTTTACACCGTTATTCAATGTGTAATATCCGATAGAGAAATCTCCCAGAGTCGACACTTTACTGAAGTTTTTCGTATCGAAATCTTTGCCGGTTATAATATCGAGCGAAGCATAAACCTGGCGTGAGTCGCAGCTTACGATTTCGGCCCCGGTTTCCAGAGCTTTTTCTACGGAGAATTTTGTTTTTCCGGAAGCGGTCGTACCCGTGACCACATGCAGTTTGTTCATTTTATTTACTCCGCGCTGCCGCATCGATGATATTTTTATACAGGTATAGTACGTCGAGAGGTCCGACGCCCCCCGGTGTATTTGTATAGTATGAAGATATTGATTTGATTTCTTCTGTGTCGTAGTCGCCTCTCAATTTACCATTCTCATGTCTTAGGCCGGCTGTTATAAGGACTACTTCCGGCTTCAGCATTTCGGGTGTGAGTACTTTTTTACCTACGGCGGAGATTATTATATCGGCTTCTTTATAATATTGCTCCGGGGAAGGAGTGCGTGAGTTTATATTAATAAAATTGACTTTGAAATCGCTCAGAGTTATCCCGATCGGCCTACCACCGGTTACACCGCGTCCGATAAGAACGATCTTTTTTTGTTTCAGGGCGGTGCGGAAGAATTTAATATCTTCTTTATGGTTGACTATCAGTTTGGAGTTTACTCTGCGACCTCCATATATGTATTTGAGAATAGTGAGTATGGCCATACCCAGTGGTGGATGGTAGGATGATTTGTTCTTATGTCCTTCAATTTCTTTATTTTCTGGAATGTATTTATAAATACTGTCGGTACTTAATTGTGAAGGAAGTGGTTGCTGGATAATTATTCCGGTTATAGTCGGGTCTGAAGACAGACTTTTGAGCTGATTGGCGAATTTTTCAAACATCGGAGTTCGTTTGAACTGACGGAAGTCGAACTCTATACCCAATCTTTCTGCTACTTTGCGTTTGATATTTACGAACGACAACTGATCGGCTGCCTGCCCTACCAATATTGTCGTCAGTTTTATAGATTTGCCTCTTTTCTTAAGACTGTTTACTTCTTTTTTCAGGAGTGATTCGATAGATTCTGCGATTTCTTTACCTGGTATTTGCATTAATAGCTCATTATACCACAATAGGAGATGTGGTGGCTGACGCCGTTACCCGATAAAAGTGGCGCTCGTTACATAATCGCCGGCGCTCGTAAACCGCATGAGAATCACACCCTTTGCTTGGCGGGACAATGAAGGGATGGATTTAAGCGGGATCTTTACGATATGTCCCTGAGCGCTTGTTATGATCACGGTCGCGTCGGTCGGGTCGATTATTTTTACATAAGCCACATTACCTGTTTTTTTATCGAGAGTAGCTACCTTAACTCCTTTTCCACCGCGGTGCTGTCCCTTGAACTGCGAAAGTTTGGATTTTTTACCGATTCCTCTCGCGCTTATAACAAGTAATTGTTTATCAAATTCTTTCGTGCTGAAAACATCGGCGCTCACAACGACATCGCCGCCTTCGACCTCGATCCCTTTTACTCCTCTTGAAGATCTTCCGGTCGGGCGGACTTCCGACTCTTTGAATACGATCGCTTTACCATTTTGGGAGACGAGAATACTATTGGCCTGGCCATCGGTAAGTCTTACCCAATGCAGTTCGTCCCCGGTTTCGAGTTTGATCGCGATTATTCCGTTTGAGCGGATATTGACATATTCGGCAAAAGAAGTTTTCTTTACTATACCGAGTTTTGTCGACATGAGAATGAAATGCTTGTCGGCTTCGGCTTGGAGTGAAGCATCGTAAGTAAGAACCGAAGTGACTTTTTCATCCGGTCTTATACTTAACAAATTGACGATGGCCTTACCTTTTGATGTACGCGAGCCAACCGGCACCTCCCAAACTCTTGTCTGGAAAACTCTACCTTGGTTGGTGAAGAAGAGGACGTAGTCGTGTGCCATCGCCGTCGTGATATAGTATACGTTGTCGGTTTCTTTGGTTTCGATTCCGGTCACGCCTTTGCCGCCGCGATTCTGTTCCTTAAATGTTTCGCGTGGAACTTGTTTGATATAACCTTCTTTAGTCAGAACGACGATAACTTCTTTGTTTTCGATAAGCATTTCGTCGCTTATTTCTCCAGGCTTCGATTTTACGACTTTAGTTTTTCTCTCGTCGCCGTATTTTTTCTTTATATATAGAATTTCTTCTTTGATGACTTTAAGTTGTTTGAAAACGTCGGCGATAAGCGCTTCAAGATAAGCGATAGTTTCGCGGAGCATGGCCAATTCGTCTTCTATTTTGTCTCTTTCAAGACCGGTCAAGCGCTTGAGTTGCATGTCGAGAATCGCCTGTGCCTGAATTTCGGAGAATTTGAATTTGCTTATAAGTTTTACTTTCGCTTCCGCCTCGTCTTTCGACTTGCGGATAATGTTTATGACTTCATCGATATGGTCGAGTGCAATAAGATATCCTTCGAGGATATGGGCACGATGTTTGGCCTGAGCAAGCTCGAATTCGGAGCGGCGGACGATCACATCTATTCGGTGATTCAGATAATGCTCAAGAATCGCTTTCGCTCCCAAAGTTTGCGGTACTCCATCAACCAGAGCTACCATATTTACTGGGAAGCTGGTCTGCAGGTCGGTAAATTTGAAAAGATTATTCAATACTTTTTTATAAGAAGCGTCACGTTTCAGTTCGATAACGATACGGATCCCGTCGCGGTCCGATTCATCCCGCAAGTCGGCGATGCCGACAATTTTTTTGTTTACCGCCAAGTTGGCGATTTTTTCTACCAGGTTGGCTTTGTTGACTTGGTATGGGAGTTGTCTGACAACGATTGCTGTTCGGCCTTTTCCCACTTCTTCCTCATCTACCTGCGCGCGGATAAGTATTTTCCCACGGCCGGTGTTGTAAACCTGTTTTATATCTGCGGCACCATATATTGTTCCATATGTGGGGAAATCCGGACCTTTTATGTACTCCAGTAAATCGTCGGTGGTTGCTTCATAGGAGATTTTTTTTGTCTCTTTGTCGAGTTTGGCTTTATCTATAAGATGAATGAGAGAATCGGCAAGCTCATTGAGATTGTGTGGCGGGATTTTGGTAGCCATACCGACTGCGATACCTTCCGCACCCATGAGAAGCAAATTTGGGATTTTGGATGGCAGGAATTCCGGCTCTTTCAAGCTGCCGTCAAAGTTGTCGGTGAAAGAAACCGTCTCTTTTTCGATATCGGCAAGCATTTCCTCAGCGATACGCGTAAGTTTGGCTTCCGTATAACGCATGTGTGCCGCCGGATCGCCATCTATTGAGCCGAAGTTTCCTTGTCCTTTAACCAGTGCATAACGCATCGTGAAGTCCTGTGCCATACGCACCAAGGCTTCGTATACCGGAGCGTCACCATGCGGATGATACTTACCAAGCACCTCACCGACTATTTTTGCCGATTTGGAAAAGCGTGCCCCTGAGGTCAGGCCCATTTTGTACATCGCAAAAAGTATACGGCGGTGTACCGGCTTCAGACCATCTCTTACATCTGGAAGTGCACGAGACACGATTACTGACATAGCGTAATCGAGGTACGCCCTTTTCATTTCGGAAACGATTTCGGTTGCTTGGATGTTCGTCATAAAAGATTTAAAATTTTCATTTCATTGCTGCCTTTATAGATTCATAGGCTTTTTCCTTACCAAGAAAATCTCTGGTTTTTACCCATTTTCCTTTTTCCAGCTCTTTATAGTGATTGAAAAAGTGCTGTATTTTTTTCTTGGTGATTTCATCGATATCGTCGATATCTTTGATATGAGCATAAAACGGGTCGACTTTGGCTGTCGGAACGGCAAGAATTTTTGTATCAATCCCTTCCTCATCTTCCATCTCGAGCATACCGACCGGGCGTACATTTATCCCGCAGCCGGGCATAACCGGATATGTCGATAATACCAGTACGTCGACCGGGTCGCCGTCTTCCGCATGAGTCTGGGGAATAAAACCATAATTGAACGGATATACCATTGTCGTGAATGCGAATCTATCGACCATGATTGTTCCGGATTCTTTATCGAGTTCGTACTTTACCGCCGATCCTTGTGGGATCTCAACTATTACCAACACTTCTTCCGGTGGATTTTTGCCGGCTGTCAGTTTTACTAAGTTCATAAAATATTACAAATTGATAATTTGTGTTTCTAGACATCGAGCGTTGCCATACGCGCGTGGGTAACGATGAATTTCTTTCTTGGCGGTACTTCCTCACCCATGAGCATGGTAAAAACGAAATCGGCTTCTTGGGCGTCTTGAATCGTTACCTGTTTCAGAATTCTGTTTTCCGGGTTCATGGTCGTTTCCCAGAGCTGTTCGGGGTTCATCTCGCCCAAACCTTTATATCGTTGCTGTCCGATAGAAGATGGGATCGAGCCCGACTCTTGGGTTTCGGCTTCTTTAACTTCCGGTTTCTTTTTTTCTTTTATAATCTTTGAAATTTCCGCTACTATTTTGTTTTTCTCTTCTTCCGAATATACATAGTTGACCTTTTTGCCGTATTGGATCTTGTATAAAGGCGGCTGTGCAATATATAGATGTCCTTTATGGACAATATCGGGTAAATGGCGGAAGAAAAAGGTAAGGATAAGTGTTCTTATGTGTTCGCCGTCGACATCGGCATCGGTCATGATAACAATTTTATGATAGCGGAGTTTGCCATAATCTACGTTCTCCCCGATTCCCATGCCAAGGGCTATGACCATGTCTTTTATTTCCCGGAAGGAAAGGACTTTATCCAGATATGCTTTTTCAGTGTTAAGAATTTTTCCACGGAGTGGCAATATGGCCTGGAATCGGCGGTCTCTGCCCTGTTTGGCTGAGCCACCGGCCGAATCTCCCTCGACCAAAAACAACTCCGAAAGGGCGGGATCCTTTTCCTGACAGTCGGCGAGTTTGCCTGGAAGGCTGGCTCCCTCGAGTGCGCCTTTTCTCAGTACAGCTTCTTTGGCTGCCTTTGCGGCGAGTCTGGCTTTTTGCGCGAGAAGAATTTTGGAAAGTATTTCTCTTCCTACTTTGGGATTTTCTTCGAAATACACATCGAGATTTTCCGACACCACTTGTTGGACTACGGCCTGAACTTCGGAATTGCCGAGTTTGCCTTTTGTCTGTCCTTCAAATTGCAAGTTATTTTGCGGCATCTTTATGTAGACTATTGCCGCCAGACCTTCTTTTACGTCATCTCCCGTAAGAGATTCGGACAATTCTTTTTCGCTGATGGTTTTTTTCGCGTATGAGTTTATGGATTTGGTAAGGGCGATGCGGAAACCGGTAAGGTGCGTTCCACCTTCGTGTGTATTGATGACGTTTACGAATGAATGTACATTTTCCGCGATCGAGTCGTTATATTGAATGGCCACTTCGATTTCTTTGTCTTCCACTTGTTTATGGATATAAATCGGCTCATGCAATATGTGTTTGCCACGGTTCATGTCGTTTATAAGCGATATGATTCCACTATCGAAATAATAGGCACTTGTATCCCCTGTTTTTTCGTTGGAGATTTTGAAAAGGACATTGGCTACCAAATATGCTCTTTCCTTGATCATTTTACGGAAGGCGGTATAGTTTAGCTCGATAGTTTCTTTGAAAATTTCTTTGTCCGGTAGGAAAGAATAAGCAGTACCACTCTTATTGGTAAGGCCGATCATGGATTTCGTATCTTTTTTTACGTGATATTGAGGTATGCCGCGTTTATATTCTTGTCGCCATATTACGCCGTCTTTGGCGACCTCGACGATTACGTGGTCGGATAAAGCGTTAACGACCGAAGCACCGACACCATGTAGGCCACCCGAAACCTTATACGCTCCCTGTCCGAATTTACCGCCGGCATGGAGCTTTGTCATGACAAGCTCGAGCGCAGAAACATTATATTTCGGGACTTTGTCTACCGGGATACCGCGGCCATCGTCTATAACGGTCATGTAGCCATTTTTATGGATGATGATGTCTATGTTCTTACAAAATCCGGCCAAAGACTCGTCGACGGCGTTATCGACTATTTCACGAAGACATTCATTGATACCTGTTTGTGAAGTGCTTCCTATGTACATTCCCGGGCGCTTGCGCACGGGCTCCAGACCTTCCAATACAACTATCGATTCCGCACTATAATCTGATTTTTGAGTAGCCATAAAGGCTCATTATAATAAATTTTAACTAACATGTCCAGCGTCAATACATCTTATATAGCAGATATCTAA
>CAYMOO010000061.1:0-7372 GCA_964392185.1 uncultured Gammaproteobacteria bacterium | reverse complement strand
CCTGCCCCAGTCGACGGCAAAGACGATGCTGGAACAGGCAAAGATAAATCAACAGAAGCAACCGATCTACTGCCTAAAACTGACGGTGAAGATAAAACTGATAAACCGGCAGAAAAAACCGACGAAGCCGACACAGCGGCGCCAAAGGAAGAAAACCTTACTCAAGAGCAAAAGGATGAAAAAACAGTCGCCGATATGAAAGCTAAATTACAAAAAAAAGAGCCATTATCCAAAGAAGAACGCCAAGCCGCCTGGGAAGCGCATGAAAGACTTGAAAAAGCGGGAGAATCAAAAGCATATAACGAACAAAGAGAAAAACTGCTGGAAGAACAAAGAGCCCTATGCGAAAAAGACCCATCGCAAGAAAACCTTGAGCGTCTCGCGAAACTCGAGCAAGCAACCGATATGCATTCAGTCGAAGGAGTAAATATACGAATGGACATGCTTTACAAAAAAATAAAAGACAAAGGAGATATCCAATCAGAAGACATTGCCGATCTTATGGTTCTGCGCGGCGAAAATGAAGACGCATTCGTAAACAATATCACCCAAAGATCAATGAGTCTTCTAATAGAAGATTTATTCAATCCCAAAAACAACGAAGGTGGTGAACCACTGAAAATCACCAAAGAGATCTCCGGCCAATTACAGGAACTTCTTAAAATCGCCTACTCCGAAGAACAACTGGGTGCACTTTCGGTAAAACTGACGAAAATGGCCGAAGAATCGCTTAAAGAAACTCAGGCGGCGGAAAAAGACCTGGAAGATGCCGCCGAGGGACAAGATAAAAGAGACAAAACCTTAGAATTCGCCAAAAAAGCCCAAAGATTGAACGCGATATATGACCGTCTGGTACAAGTACAGATCCAGTACGATACCGTTGCGGAAAACTTTACTATCGCTTTTGCCAAAGTACGGCAAAATCTCGGCATGGCAAACGGTTTTACCACTTTTATCAGAGTCGCCGGAGCCAGTATCAGCTCTTATGCGAAAAGACAATCTCACAATATCACTTCTTACATTAAAGGGAGTTTCGCCTACAATCACCTCAAAGAAGCCGGAACGGCCGCATAAACGACCTACCCTTTCAGATTAGATTGAAATTTTGACCGTCATTAATTATAGTTATCTAATGAAATGTCCCGTTTGCCAATCGAAACTGATAGATAGAGAATCCGACAACCAACCGCTCCTCCACTGTCGCCGTTGTGGGGGGACTTACTTCGAACAGAACGGAATAAACCGGATCTCGGTATCAACAGCCAATAAGCTTTCTTCGGATAAAACAGAAAAGATTACAACACCTCTTGATTTGAGCTGTCCAAAAGACCAGTCGCTTATGATCCGCATCTCCGACGAAGAAGCGATACCTTTGGATGTCGAGATATTCCGGTGCCCTTCCTGCTATGGCTTATTTGCTCCTTCGGAAGATCTTAAAAAATTCAAAAAAGCACAAAGAGCAAAAATCCAGTTTTTCAAAATTTGGGGTAAACCAATGCCGTCTCCGCGTGCAGTGCTCGCTTTTTCTTTTATAGGACTTATAGGTCTTGGACTATTGTTAAGCCTTATAGTAAGTAATTTTCGCTACACAAAGACCGCAGCTGCCGACCAAAATATAAAAAATATTTATGTGAAACGCGATAAAACAATGGCTTTTGTTTCCTTCATAACTTCAGCCGATTATCGCTCTAAAATAACGCTCACCAATAAAAAAACGGGAGAAAAGAAAACGCTGGTAGTTTCCAAAGATCCAACACAGGTTCATGTAGCAACCCTCACCAATCTTAAAGAAAAGGACCAACTGGTATATGAAATAATACTCGTGGATGACCGAGGAGAAGAAATAAAATCGAAGCAAATGGAACTTGAATGATTTATCTGGTATTCATTTTCTGACGCAGTTTTTCCATTATCTCATTTTCTTTATGATCGTCTCCCCTATACTGCATCGCGGCATTTATCGGATCTATAACATTTACCGATAGGCCTGTCCCCAACTCGAAACCCGCGCGATGGACAAACCTGGGAATTATGCGTACGTACCAGTTTTCTTTGGGATGGATATAAAAATTATATCCGTAAGCAAGATGTGTTATCGCGTGTTTCTTAAAAATATGCTCGAGCTTGCTGAAATACTTCTTGAATAACCGCGCCAACTCATCGATGCCGTTGTCGCTAATATCCCCGAACATGGTATTTTCTTTTTTGGCTGCGATCCACAACTCATAAGGCCACTGCGAGAAATCCGGACAGTATACGCTGAATCTTTGCGTTTCCTCAACGAGATTATTTAATGGTTCGCGTGATAGAGTATCTAGATTGATCTGGAATGGTATGACAACTATCTGCGAATGCGGATGCTCTATAGAGGCTCCCGCTTGTTCTCCGTAATTGGTAAATATCAGTACCTGTCCTTTTTTCCGGTAGAAATTGAATCGGTCGCGGTAGGCCGTGAGTACGAGACGTGAATGTTCTATTGTCAGGTCGGCAAATGTTTTTTTACACTCGGGAGAAAAAATTACGATCTCATGAAAATCGGTGATTGGATATTTATTGGAAATAACCCGCACTTGCCAACCTGGTTTGTCTTTCTCGCCCCCTCCTATACGATAGACTTCATTGGGCACCAACTCTTCGTTGCCCGGACAAAAAAGACAGGCGATTTTCCGTTTTTTTCCGTTGAAGTCGTCTGGGCGGGCTAATCTCTGCGATGAGATAATAACCCACCGGCGCGAAAGAATGTCGGGCACATATTTGGACATATTTTCATGGTACAGATGTCACGAATGAAATTCAATTACAAAAGTCTTTACTGGGCAAAAATTGACTTCCATCTAAAAGAGCTATGCATATACAATAAAAACAGACCGCAAAACACAACGTACACCACAGTATATATAACTAGCAAAAAGAAACCGTGTAACAGAGAGAAAGGCCAGCCGCCAAGAATTGCATATCTGGTTTCTATGTAGTATTCAATAGTCTTATATACCGCAGCAGCAAAAGGAAACAAATGCCACCCGATGGACATAAATTCTCCCTTACGTTTCGGATTATCGTATATAGCCAAGAACAGCAATGAATATATCGGGCAAAAAATAAATGGATAATAAACGTACAAATATTGCGGAAGCCACCTGTGCAACAGGCTATCATATAAATAAACCGTAGCAACAGTTACGATGATGCCCAATATCAGCGAGCCCCCCACTTGCCACCAATTCACCGACTTACTTTTTATAACGACCATAATTCAGTATACATAAAAACGATGGGAGTTAATTTTCTAAAAAACTATAACTCCTCCTTAATATATAATATCTTCATGTATCTCATAACAGGTCTTGGTAATCCCGGTAAAAAATACGAAAATAACCGTCATAATGTCGGCTTTATGTTTGTTGACTATCTGGCAAAAAAATATGAAGCTCCGCCATTCAAAGAATTGAAATATGCCACGACCGAAGTAACAGATGCAAAAATAAAATCAGAAGCTTTAACCCTCATAAAGCCTCAAACTTATATGAATAATTCCGGCAAAAGCGTGCGTTATTTCTTCATAAAAAATAAAGATTTGCACTTTGACAATCTGTTCGTGACACATGACGATCTGGATATTCCGCTAGGTAAATTCAAGATTCAAAAAAGTGTCGGGCCCAAACTCCATAATGGATTGGAATCGATCGAGAATGCCATAGGAACTGCCGATTTTTACCGTATACGAATTGGCGTGGACAACCGTGGCGAAACGAAAATACCGGGAGAGGCTTATGTTTTGCAGAACTTCACCCAAGCGGAGTTCGATACTCTAAACGATATCTTTCCCACAATCAGAAGCAGACTCGAGTCGGAGTTTCTTCATACGAAGTAATACCCACCAGCGACTATGCTATAATCTTCATACACTATCCTATGAAAAACCACAACGACTCTCCCAGAAAAATTTCCCGGGTCTGTATTCTCAACACACACGGTCATGTCTTTTATCCGCCACCTTTAGGAAAAACTGACACCGGTGGTCAGACCGCTTATGTATTGCAACTTGCCAAAGCACTCGGCAAAAAAAATATAAAAGTCGATATAGTTACGCGCCAATTCGACGATAATCCACAGGAGGAACAACTCTGGGAGAATGTCAAAATCGTGCGTATACCGGCCGGACCGAAGGGATTTGTGCAGAAAGAAAAAATGTATGAGCTGATCCCGGAGCTTATTGAGAACTTCATGCTATATATCGAAAAAACCCGCAAAAAATACGACATCATCCATTCACATTACTGGGATGCCGGATACGGTGGTATATTACTTTCCAAAATGCTCGACATTCCTCACGTACACACACCTCATTCTCTCGGAAAACTCAAAAAAATCGAGATGTCGGTCGAAGAAGCTCCACCGCAAAAATTAAAACCCATGTACCGCTACCACGTACGCATCGCCATCGAACAGAAAATAATCAACAAATCCAATGCGGTTGTCGTAATCTGTGAAACCTCACGTATCCAGATTCTTCAGCATTACATGGTAGATTTCGAAAAATTAAACGTCATTTACCCTGGTATCGATACCGAATTTTTCAATCTAGAAAAAAATAAGCATGATGAAAAAGTTAAGCTCAAAAAAAATGCCCTTCTGACAATAAGCCGGCTGGTGCCTGCCAAAGGTCTGGATCGAGTTATCGACGCCGCCGCACTTCTCAAAAATAAAGTCGACTTCCATTTATACATGGGGGGCGGTTCGACAAATCAGGAAAAGTCGAAAGAGGAAGAAGTAACCGAAATCCAGCTCAGAGAATTGGTCAAAAAATATAAAATCGAAGACAGAGTAAGCTTTCTCGGTTTTGTCGATCATGATAGCGTATTACCTGCCTATTATAGACAAGCTGATGTATTCATCTTGGGAGGAAGATACGAGCCCTTTGGCCTTACTCCTCTTGAAGCTATGGCCTGCGGGACCGTACCTATCGTCTCAAGTGTCGCCGGTAGCCGCGAAGTCATAATAGATGGACTGAACGGTTTTATCGTCGATACACACGATAGAAAAGCTCTTGCCGCAGTCATGCTTAAACTCTTGGAAGATGATAAACTAAGAAAGAAGGTATCGGAAAATGCGGCATTCACGATGAAGGAGCATTACGCTTGGGATAAAATCGTGAATAAAATCATAGACCTGTACCGCTCTCTATAATTATGAACATCGGTCTAATCAGCTCTCTTTCTAAGCCCACCACTCTGGAAACCGTTGGCGGTACGGAGCTCTTTTGTGCTTTAATGGCTGAAAATCTGGCGAAAAAAGGGCATAAAGTATTTCTGTTCGCTTCCGCGGGCTCCCATATCCCCGAAAAACTGGTCGAGATAGTGCCGGTTTGCCGGAATTCGATGATGGATATCAAAAAAAACTTCCTGGAAAAGTATGGCCGCGATATCACCCCCGAAGAAAAAACTAAACTTTCCGATAGCTTGGAAGCCCGGCTATTACTTACGATTAAACAATACGAAAACAGGGTCGACGTCTTTCATGATAATACGAGTTCTCCCCTCACCGGCTCTGTTTCTGATTTATTTTCAAAACCTTTTGTAACCACTATGCATTTACCTCCCCAAGGATATACAGGCTACTACCAGCTGCCACCATTTATAACAACACCAACGAACAATTATGTCGCTATATCAACCTGGGAAAAAAATCTTACTGCCGCAAAATATCAAATTTATAACGGCATCGATATAAATAATTTCTCCTTTTACGAAAAAAGTAAAGATAATCTTATATGGATAGGCAGAATTTCAGCATCCAACCCAAAAGGCTTCAAAGAAGCGCTTACCGTCGCTCATAAATTAAATAAAAAATTGGTATATCAGGGGTCGATAAGCGACAAAACCTACTACGACGAGGAAATTAAGCCTTTACTATATGGCGACATACAAAATATTCCGGTTTTTGAATCGCAAAAACATAAAAACCAATTCTTCGGAGAGGGTAAGGCATTTATTTTTCCGGCTCTTTGGGAAGAGCCATTCCCCTTTGTCGTACTTGAGGCTTACGCATCCGGCACACCCATAATCGCCTACGCCAAAGGTTCGCTGACGGAAACTGTAATTGACGGTGAGACCGGATTTTTGGTCAACAGCTCAGATACCGATATAAGAGGAAACTGGATTACGAAGAAAACCGGAATTGACGGACTTGTCGAAGCCGTCGAACGTCTCTATTCGATGCCGGCCGAAGAATATACAAAAATGCGACAAGCCGCACGCCGTCATGTGGAGAAAGTCTTTACGGCGGAAAAAATGGCCGAACAATACTTGACCTTATACAAAGAAATCACCCAATCATGAAAATCGCCCTGATAGCTCCGGTATTCTATACGATACCGGCATCAAAATATGGCGGCGTGGAATCGGTTGTTTACAATCTGGCTGAAGGATTGGGAAAAAAAGGGCATGAAGTGCATGTTTTTGCCTCCGGTGATTCTCCCGAAAACCCAAACTATAAAATCATCCCTATCTCCGAAAAAGCCACCGCGAATATACCCGAAATCGCCGAAGACCCGAAAAAACGCGAAGTCCACAACCATATGGCGATCGCCGAAGCGCTTATAAAATTGAAAGATAACGATTATGACATCGTCCACAATCATAACGATTGGAAATTCATGTCGTTTGCGGGCTTATTGAACCGTCCCCTCATCACAACTCACCACAATAGTCTGCATTATCCTTTCAAAAAAATGGTTTTCGAACATCATAAAAGTCTTCCGCATATATCGATCTCCTTTTCTCAGCGGAAACTTCTCCCCGACCTCAACTGGTATGGGAATGTGTACAACTCGGTAAAAATAGAAGAATATCCATACAACGACACATCCGGGGACAGAATGGTTTTCCTAGCCCGAATGAGTAAAAATAAAGGACCGATAGATGCAGCGATGGCGGCAGCCCAAGCGAAAAAACCAATCGATATCTTAACCCGTATCGATATCGGCAGCGAAGAAGAATATTTTGAAAAGTTCAAAAAAACCCTCGATGAAAAATATGTTAAATATTTTGGCGAGATAGATCACGAATCGAAAATCAAATATTTACAGAACGCCAAGTGTTTACTAGCTCCAATAAATTGGGAAGAACCTTTTGGTCTCTATTTTATTGAAGCCATGTCATGTGGTACACCCGTAATCGCATTTTCACGCGGATCAGTGCCGGAAGTAATCGAAGATGGCGTATCGGGCTTTATAGTCAATCACGATGCCAGCGATAAAAGAGGAGATTGGATCACGAAAAAAACCGGCATCGACGGATTATGTGAAGCTATTAATAATATTTACAGCATGCCGCAGGAAAAATACGATCAAATGCGAAAGGCCAGCCGCGCC
>CAYMOO010000060.1:3696-7485 GCA_964392185.1 uncultured Gammaproteobacteria bacterium | reverse complement strand
AACTGATGAAGTTACAGGTATCCAATTGTCTGTCGTTAAAAAAGAAGTATGTTCTGACGCAACACAAACAGGTTCAAACTCTTGTGACAAATACTTCAAAATCGCCGCCTCCAACTCTTCACATCCTGAAATTCATTTTAATTGGCTGATAATCAATTAACATCGTCGACAAAATCTATTTAAGTATATCTGGGAGCTGATCTGAAGATAAAGGCTCCTTAACATTTTGAATCGCTTCACGGCAAACTTCAACTGAAGCTTGACCGAAAAATTCGGAAAACTTATCCACCACCGACTGTAATGCACTTCTGCCATCGCCCACTATAATAACACTACCTTCGCTGTCTATTTTTAGGTTCGTAACAGACTTTGCCTGTTCGAAGGCTAACGGACCTATTATTGATTCCTGCGCTTTTAATATCCGAGCGATTGCCTGCTCGTACTGGTTCATAATTCGAATTTATTTGTAATCCGAAAAAGTAATTAAAGCCAAACTCATAATAGTGTAAGACGTCGCATACATATAATCGTTTATTCCTCCATTGACATATGTACCGGCACCAGCCGTATATAGGAAGACATATTCTGTTAGAAACTGGAAAAAGAAAGCCGCGACGAGAAATATAATCCTCTTCTTCATTTTTCCACCTAAAAGATTCCTCGTGAGAGTAAGTATGAACAAAGCTATGGACACCGGAACTATCTCACCTAATGGATAACCCACATCAAGAAAAAGTTTTATCGGATGAGATAAATCAAATCCTATATTTTTAAGAAATAATACATAAGACAAAACCAATGCTATGGCAGGAATAACCACAGCTAAAATCCGGCTATTCGTGTTTTGAAGTGAAAATCGACCACCTGCTGCTTTAGCAAGAAGATATGATCCATAAGCATATGCTGGTATGAGCCCAAAAAAACCGAAGTCGGCCAATGAGGGATAAGGTACATTTTGCCTTGTTATAACATTGTAATAAAACCATATCTGGACTCCAAATGCCTGACTCAAAAGACCTACCGGAAGGAGTATTAAGGCTCTTCCTATAAGACTTTTCCATCCTCCCCATTTCTTAATAGATATTTCTATTCCGATGAGCGCTCCGGTAATAGCAATAAATCCATACGTCCAGTTAAAAAAATATGCCTCTTCGGTATCGGTCAAATTAAACGATAAAATCCGAACAAACCACAGGGTCTCAAATAAAAAGAGAGAAAGAATTATATACGTATAATTATTGCGGAATAAAGTCTTCCACATATTTATATATAGACTAATACAATTACCTATGGATTTCAAGCAAGATCGTAATAATCTTTTGCCTTAGAGATCGTAGACAAACCGGGGGCCACAGCTTGGTAGAATCCTTGAGCAAACTCATCGAGGGAAAAACCTCCATCAGACTGATCTTGTGAATTTTGAGATTTCTCGTATTGCCCTACCTTGTAAATCATCCATTCATTCTGAGCAATTCTCAAACACAACATCCCGATTCCGGTAATCGTAAGATAATAAAAAAAAGTCTCCCCTATATATTCGGGAACATTCGGAAATACTTCATGAATAGCTCTGTTAGCAAAAGGAACAGCATGATAAAAACCCTCCTTTACTGACTCTACCGCAACAGTTCCGGCTAAACCGGATGCGGCAGCTCTTACAACACTCTGCAGACGATCTCGCATTATAGAATTTTGCTTGGGCATAATTGTTCCCGCAACGGCATCCATTTTATTCGTAAACCAGTTGGTGCTTCTACCTATCGCTCTAAGAGTTCGCGCATGGGACAAAGCTGAGGCTACTACAAAACTATAAAACGCCAAATCGAGGTTAAAGATAAAATGCGGCAAATTTCCATCGGCAGATATTTCCTTCAGTCCCATCGTAGCTGCTATCGCGATTACGATCGTGACTAATTCCTGAATGGTTTCAATTTTCGCTGTATTAAAAAGATCGGGATGAAAAATCGAATCCAGATGACTGGCAACATCGACTATGCCCAGTTTTCTCTCGAGTTCTTCTCTCAAAGATTCCGGCATTTCTCGAATCAATACCACAGTTTGTTTTGCCAATTTTAGCGCTTCCATACTATTCGGAGGATCTTCATAACTTGGGTCTTTTTCGCTGGTAGACTTGGAAAGAGCTAGAACTCTTTCTGCGTCCATTACCAACTCTTCTCCATATTGATCTATTAAATCTTGGCGAACCTGCGTATAAGAACCATTAGCAGCCCATAAACGCCAGACTGCTTGTGATAAATTATCTGGATATTTCTTATCATCCGTAAGCGCATATTGAGAGTAAAGATCAATAGTCGAACGCAGTGAAGTAATATCTCTAGTTATACGCACCGACTCAGGAACAGGGTTTGTCTCAACCGCCGATGATGCGTGTTGTTTATCGTTTGCCGGCATGGTCATCATCTCCGAATGTCGAGGTGGAGTTGAACTCAACCTGAAGTTGGGTATAAATCTTCGCGCTTGTGATTCAGCAAAAGCTGTCATTTCCATCCCTCAGACTGATAAACAGCGATCACGAGAACACATACAGGTTTATCGGTAACCTTAGCGACACATATAGCATGTTTTATATCACCTTTTTTTATAGGAAATCCGCGTCCTTTGCAAAGATCGGTCACCGAATCGATACAGGCCTGCTTTAATCTATTTTCGACTTCTATTTCATCTTTACCTTCATCCTCATGTTCAACGAATACTCCCCTTCCGTCTGGAAGTTGATAATAACCTAGTGCTGCACCGATAACCATTCCTTTTTTTGAACTTCTATGGTCTGCCCGTACACAATAAAGTTTGTGTCCGTACTCCTCAGGTGGCGTGATGTAACTGCCGCCCTCTATAATCTCTGAGTTTGGTGGTATTACCGAAGAAAGAACTATTAAATTATAGTTGGCAACTCCGGATTTACGCAGTGCGCCATCGAAGGCAGAAATTTCAGTACTTGCTTCCGCAGACCCCTTACAAAGAAATATCTTCATTTTATGAAATAACCTATAATAATTTATTTATTATATCATCATCTCTTACTTATGTCAAAATAGAGCGTTATAAAAGGCTATATATATAAAATATGTATTAATATAAATCACATTTCTTTAAAATATAGTAAATAACGTGCTTTCGGGGCGTGGCAGTATGACAATTTCGCTTGAAGTATAAAAATTTCTTGGTAATGAAGACTTACACCTCGGAGTGAATTATACCCAAACCCTCTTTTCTAAATAATTTTTGGAAGGACTCGAAATCTTCAGTATTATACAACTTCAGTGAAAAACTGAATACCGATCCTTTACCACGTCCTTCCGATTCGGCCCAAATATCGCCCCCATGCTCTTTCATGATCATTTTACTAATATACAGTCCAAGACCAGTACCTTGCGATGATTGTTTGTTGGTCTGATAAGAACCGCTTATCAAGCTAAATTTCTGAAACAACTTAGGAATATCGTCCGCCGCAATTCCCTCACCCGTATCTCTTACACTAATTATCATTTTGTCTTTTTCTAGTCTGTAAGATATTGATATTTCTCCACCACGACGGGTAAATTTAAGTGAATTTCCAATCAGATTAATCATAATCTCTTTTATCTTATCGGGATCAGCCAAAACTGGAACTAATTTAAGATTTTTTAATGCCTCGGAAGATGGTACGGATATCTTAATACCGAGCTCATCAGCTCTTGGTTTCACTTCTGTTATCATTTCTTCAACAAGAATCGGCATATCTACTTTCTGTATTTCAAAACTCATACGTCCGGACTCTATGCGTGATAC
>CAYMOO010000060.1:0-3679 GCA_964392185.1 uncultured Gammaproteobacteria bacterium | reverse complement strand
TGTAGTTTTTCGGAAAGAGGGCCACCTTTTCCCGCAAGTGCTAACCATAAATAAGATTTTATCGCCGTCATCGGCGTTCTCAATTCATGGGAAGCCACCGACACGAACTCATCTTTAAGATGATCTAATTGTTGCAGCCTCTCATTTGCCTCCTGAATTCTTTGGTATAACAAAGCATTATCGATGGCGATTCCCGTTATACTTACTAATCGGCTTATCAAATCTTTTACACTATCCGATACTTCTGAATATTCTTTTTCGACACCTATTGCCATTGCGCCTATCATTTCACCCCTCACAATCATGGGACACACAACTACATTTTTTATCCCGAGATTTTTTTTAAGGACATCCGCCTGCTCCTGCGAAAAAAGTGGTCGCAATATATCGTACAACTTATCTGTTACTACCACCGTTTTAAGCTCAACCGCTTGTACTATGGTATTCTTTGTCTCCTGCATACTGATAGTGGCTCCTTTCAGATCTTTGCCTATTAACTTTCTTATCGTCTCCATTATCGAGGAAGGGGCAGTTGCCAACTGCGTAATACTCTTTTCATTTTTATCATATAGAACTATCAAAACTCCTCTAAAGTCTCCCTCGTTAACAATAGTGTCGGCGACCCTTTGACTGATTTGTGAAGTATTAGTAACGGACGTGAGTATAGCGTCATCAATCTTACGAAGTAGGGATAGTGTATTATTCGTTTCGGATAGTTCCAAATTTTTAGAATATACCTGTTCGTTGATTGAACGGACGGTGTCTGTTGCTTTATTAACCTCCTCTTGGAGCGTGCGATTAAACCGATTAATCTCATCGTAAGAAAGTGCATTCTGTACGGCAACTGCGATTTCCTGTCCCAAAATCTTAAGAACCGAGATGTCTTCCGAAGAATAAATGTCTCCGGATGACTTTTCGCCCAACAAAATTCCTCCGATCGTATTTTTTTCGACAGTCAATGCAATAGCGACACTTATATGATTGTCGCGCATGATGCGCTTTTCTTCTGTCTCTCGCATTTCATCAAAAACAAGAATTCTTTCAGTCGAGGTTTTTGTTATAGTCGTGATTAGGTGACATATATCTCCGTCCTCGTAGACGAGTTTTTCGTTACTCGTGTTCATATCTCTTTTCCAGATTATGCTACCATCGCGGGTCAAAATGAGAGAAGCTTTACTTATCCCTATCTGCTTGCCCAATTCCTGAAGCACGGCATCTACCAGATCGGTAATCACTAATGTAGAAGCCATTATACGACTCATATTCCATAGAAGAGTTTGGGAACTATACATTTGTTTATAGAATATCTTGGCCGTTAAGCGTTCGAGCAAGCGTCGAAGTGGCTGGAAGGAAAATATAAGGATCAGCGTTAAAAATCCGGGGAATATAAGATCAAAAAAAGCTATATTCTTACCCGTAATAAAATTAGCTAAAGCATATATACCTCCTACATATGCTATAGCAAAAATCATTAACAAGATAGCGTATGAAACCGATCTCGCCACTATTAAATGAATGTCAAAAAAACGATGTTTTATTATTGCGTAAGCCGTAAATAGTGCAAAAATGAAAGTATATAATGGAAACAGTGGCACAAATGTGCTGTTCTTTAATAAAATAATGGGTAGCACTATCGAAATAAAAATCAGTGCAGTCATTAACAAAATTCCTAGTAATATATATCTTAACTGTTCTTTTATATAGCCAGTAGCATATCGAAAATTTTTGAACAATATGTATATAGAAAAAATATTTAATAACACAACGTAAATACTAAATACCATCATACCTGGTCCAGATGTAGGACTAGGAACCCCATTTTTAATTTCTACAGAAGAGAATGCTAATGGTGACAAACAAATTATCATTACGACTCCAGCTAATCCCAAAAACATATTATAGTAGACACGCTTCATTGTCATTTTTGTGTTAGGCATGGTGTGCGCTAATAGAAAAAAGAGCGCGTTAATAGGTGTAGCTAAAAAAATCGAAAGCCTTACAACATATAAAGTCATTAGCAACGACATAGGTATTAATGATAAGATGATCACGCATATCCACGTAGATAAAACCAGACACAGTAAGGAAAATATTCTATTAGTAGCGCTTTTTGGATTACGAGTATATACTAAAAAAGCCAAAATAATATTGGCGAGTATCACTATAATAGAAAATATAGTATTTAAAGACATCATCAATAATAATATAGTACATTTGCCCCATCATAACTATATGAATTTACGGTTTTAAAAAACGCATACAAACCTCATTGAATAAATCTGATTTTTCTATTGGCGGGACATGTCCACACCCATCGAATATTTGAAATGATATCTTAGAGTTAACGCTGACAGACCTGATAACTTCATTAATATCAGTTAACGGATCATTTTTACCTAAAATAATCAGTGAGGGTATGTTCATTTTCGATATTGATTCGCTTTCAAAAATAAAAACATCATCCACTCCATTCCAACTTGTAATCTTATTTATCAAGTAAAAAGGATGATTTACTTGATAGTTCATCGAGCCGTTATTTAAAGATTCCATATAGTAATCAATGAAACATTTATCTATACAGCTTTTATCCGCTATGACTTTACATATGAAATCAGTCATATTTGATCTTGTTATCCCCATTACTGAGTTAGCTAATATAGTAGTAAATAATTTACTACTTAATAATTTATAGCTGAAAGGCAGACTTTTACTAAATCCTATGGGACTTACCAATACTATTTTTGATATGTTTTCTTTTAGTTGAAAAGAAATCCAACCTCCAAGGGAATGACCGATCAAATTTACATTTTTCAGACCCATTACTGATATAAAATCTTTCACAATTTTTACGTGATATTTCTCTATTAAGTTATACTGATCAATCTTGGTAGAATTACCAGATCCAGGGAGATCAATCGCATATATCATAAAGTATCTTGACAATAATTTAATATTCTTATACCATTGCCCCCATCCAATATTTGAACCATGAATCAATAATAATGGCTCACCACTCCCGCCTACTAAGTAGTTGATCATAAAATTATCAATTTTTACTTTATTAATGGAGAAAGAAGATCCAATGTTTTGGAGCAGAATTTTCTCCGTTTTTAGCATATCATTGTTCAATCCTACTAATATCTGATAATCTAAATAGATATCTCCCGCTCTGTAAGGGCGAATTTAAAATTATTTTTTTTGCAATATAAACAGCTAAACCGTGTGAAATTGTGACCGTATAATATAATTGAGGTCTTCCTATTAAACTCACACCTATTTCCTCAACCGATTTTAGAGCACGATCGGATACAAATTCTTTACCAACTAAGTTAACCGCGTGTTTATTAACAGCTAATGGATCATATAATATAGATTTTATAGCTGATGGGTTAAAATTATTAAATATTTCTAAATTAGCATCTATATCATACCTTTCTATATCTATAACTATCTGCTCGTCTATATTAGAAAACATTACGACAGGAACACGATGAGCACGTGCTTCCTTTCTCAATAGCACTTTCATTCTGAAGTCATCTATCATTTCAAATATAACATTAGGTAATCGTTTTACATTTATAAATGACCTAATATTTCTCTCTCCTAATCCATTTGACGCAGCATGAATTTTACTATACGGATCTATTTCATAAATCTGCTTTTTAATAATGTCGATTTT
>CAYMOO010000059.1:0-7547 GCA_964392185.1 uncultured Gammaproteobacteria bacterium | reverse complement strand
CCGGAAGATTATTTGGGAATCCATTCATTGGGTGACTTTTCCGTACAACTATTAACACGGCCCGATTCTTTGGATAAAAATATTCCATTATTGAATGCTAGTTGCGTAATCGGAGCCGACGCACAAGTAATATCTGTCATGACAAAGGAATCGCACGACTTATTGACACTCGGTGATGAACTTGCCGAATTCCAGGGCCCATGGAGACAACGGTTCGGCATGGCAGAGGGAGATATGGCAGAAACAGACCAAATAAGAGTGGAACTGGCAAAAATAGTGGGTGCCTGGATGTACTTCTCCACCAACAAGCGGGATTTTGTCTCCATGCCTCCGGGACAAATCGTGCGTAGACTGCGCTCGATCGAAACCTCAAGATTGAGAAGCGGTAAAAAAAACAACTTTGCTATGGCATAATAATGTACAATAAAATATGCCATTCAAACTTTCGCCGGAAGCTTGGAAAATAGCGGATAAAGTATTTTTACTTTCATTGGCATTTATTTCGGGCGTACTGCTCGTATACACCCTCAAACCCGAACAACCAGAAACTCATTTGAGCTCGATCGCCTCCGATAAAAAAACTAACGTAAAAAAAGAGGATTTAAGCGACGCGGCACGGATCAGGTTACTTATCGAGGACGTCCCCGCCTCCGATAAATACCGTTATAACGCCACCGACGATCATGGAAACGGACTGGACGCCCTTAAAGTAATACAAATCGGCAACTCCGATTACTTGGGTATATATCATTACCGCACTAATGAACATTTCACCCTGAAGATTGCTTCATCAAATGATCTTATCAATTGGAATTTCATCGCCGATCTCGACGCTGATTCTTCGATGGGAGATATAATAAAATTACCCGAAGGAGACTTTCTGGTGGCTTACGAAAAATCCAATGGTGCAGAAAGTTTCATAAATATCCGTCATTACGATAATATCGATAAACTCAAAAGTGGCGCCTTCTCAAAAGAGATCGCTCTACCCAGATCTCTCTCGCAGTCGAATGAAGGTACTCCCAACTTTATAAAAGTGGAAAAAAAACCTTTCAACATTGAAAACAATAGCCAAGACTGGGAAGGCTCCAAAATCAATCTTGGATTCCACTACTACACGGGGACCGTAGATAAAAACGCGACAGGTACTTTGAGCGACTTCACTATTTGGAAAACAAAAAATAACTCAAGCATCAATGATTATTTCGGAAAAATCGATTACAAGGGAAATTACGGCGACCGGGACTTTTTCAAGTATAAAAATCAGAAAGGTCTGGAAAAACCTTTTTACCTTTATGAGGCTCAAAAAACCAAAAACGACTGGTCGGCCTGGAAACCGTTCCTCATCGATATGACCACCAAAGCCCATATCGAACTTTCTGTTTTTACGCATGCTGGTAGTATTTCTTTCGGCAATCCGACAGTCACTGCCCTGACTCTACCGGATGGATCTGAGGGGTATTTTGTCAGTTACTATATTTTTAGTGAGGGCTCGGGTTCGGGCGAAGCCGGTGAACTAATATTCTACACTCAAGACAAAAACTTATCGAAAACAACACCATACGATAAAAGGCCGCCGGCACCAACCAAAGCTCCCGCAGTCACCTGCACTTGTAACACTCCAGGCGGCACGGTACCCAACAACGGTTTTATCTGCACCGATGGTGAATCGCGCTATTGCGCCGTGAATGAGCGGTGTACTGAAGCTTCTTCCAAACCATCCTATCCCTGCGCGCTTATAGACGCCAAATCAACAACAGTTCAAACGCCGTCAGCCGCACCGACACCGACAATCAAATCCACCGGCAAACCAACCTCCACCCCCACAAGAACACCCACACCAACAACTAAAACATCCTCCGGCCAATCACAGTCTGCCACGTCTACACCAACCCATGCACCCGCATCAACCAACACACCAACACCCGGAATAAGCTGTACCTGCACTACTCCTGGGGGCACCATTCCGAATAATGGCTTCACTTGTGCGGATGGTTATAGCAGCTACTGTGCCGAAAATGAGTACTGTACGAGTTCATCGACTAAACCAAATTGGCCATGCGCCGCTTCACAGCAACAGCCAACGGCTACTCCAACACCCGATAACTCGGTTACCTGTACTTGTACAACTCCTGGCGGAACAGTACCCAATAACGGTTTCACTTGTTCCGATGGCTATAGTAGCTACTGTGCCGAAACAGAGCACTGCACAACATCATCAGTGAAACCCGCCTGGCCTTGCGCTTCCAATTAGTGCCGGAATCGGTGGACGCAAGATATAATCTGCTTGTATTAAAATATGCAATATGCCCGTACGATCGAAAAGAAATAAAACGATTACACTAAACACGAGAGAGCGTGCTTTGTATTCTAAAAATTTACTAGAATTATCGTCTTTCCAAAATCCTGAATACCTAGCCAACAAAATAATTAATCAAGATATTTTCAAAGCACGAAAATTCCTGCCATCAAATTTCGTGGACTTATTTATCGTCGATCCGCCATATAATCTCACCAAATCCTACAACGGTAATATCTTCCGGGAACAAAATGAATTTCTGTATCAACAGTGGATCGAGCTATGGTTTGCCGATCTCATAAGGATTCTGAAAAAAGACGCATCTGTCTATGTTTGCTGCGACTGGAAATCTTCCAATGCCGTATACAACGTCATCAAGAAATATTTGCTGGTACACAACCGGATTACTTGGGAACGCGAAAAAGGTCGCGGGGCAAAAAATAACTGGAAAAACTGTTCGGAAGATATCTGGTTTGCGACCGTCTCCAAAGATTTTCACTTCAATCCGGAAGCAGTTAAACTTAAACGCAAAGTTCTGGCCACGTATAGGAGTGAGGATGGCAGTGCCAAAGGCTGGCATAGTACCAACGGTGAACCTCATCGACTGACATACGCCTCGAATCTCTGGACCGATATCACAGTACCGTTCTGGTCCATGCCCGAGAATACGATTCACCCGACTCAAAAACCGGAAAAACTAATCGCCAAAATCATCCTTGCCAGCTCGGAGGAAAACGATTTCGTTTTTGACCCTTTTGGCGGCTCCGGCACAACCGCGGTTGTTGCCAAAAAATTAAATAGAAAGTATTGTTCAGTGGAGGTGAACCGTGAATACTGCTTAATTGCGGAAAAAAGACTGGCGATAGCCCAAACCGATAAATCGATACAGGGATACAGTGATGGGGTTTTTTGGGAGAGAAACAGTGTTAAGATCACTTAAAATAACCACCCCGCCAAACCTGAAAATCAGCGATGGTAACACTCCCGTCGGCATCGAAGTCGGAAGTTATCGCACTCACAACTCGCAAATATTCTTTTCTAAATATTTCAAAATCTAAAAGCTCGACTTTGCCATTGCAATCCGCATCTCCGGAAGACTTCATCGGACAAACGGCCGGCGTGACCGTGGGCGTTGGCGTATTTGCAGTATAATCACCGATCTTTATGCCGGAATCAGTTACTCCGGCAGGCAGTGTTGTCAAATTAAGAGTAATGACACCACTTGCGTCACTGGTCGTCGTCGTTGCCGACTTGGACAATACCACATTGTTATCGAAGTTCCACCATTCGACCGGATAAACGGTGTTGGGCGAAAAACCGCCAACTTTTACTGTTCCTACGAGGCGACTGCCGTCCCAAGTAGTCGGACACCCACTTATGCTACTCAAAGCACACCAGATATGCTTCTTATTCTGTAACCACAAATGCGCATGAGATGCCATTTGCCCCACACTGTCTTTTTGTCCCCAAGCACGCACATTGGCGTCACTCACTATTGCGGCAGCGTCTTGGTATTTTCCATTCCCCAGCGGGATATTATTTACAAAATCATAATAATGTTTATATAAACCTCGCAGATCCTTTGCTCCGGAAGATATCTGGCCGGTATGCCACCATGCTTCGGTAAGTCCACCCGGATTAATACCTCCCCATATAAAATTATGCAGCCATACTCCTTGTGTATCCATTTCAGAACTGGTGGCATCGGTACCGTCATCGAGGATCAGGCCGGTTTCCCCGCGCACTACCGGCTTACCGGCTCCGTTCTGTTGTTTGGCTCCATAATACATACTGAGGTCATAAGTTGCGAGTGCAGTGTCAAAATAATGGAGCGACTCGGAAGGTTTGTTGATGTAGTCGTGAATATCGGCAAAATCGACGTTGGGATATTTAGAGTTACGCCAAAACTCAGTTGCTGGAAATCCGAGCCAAAACGAAGTCGTTACGAGATGAGCGTTGGGGTTGTCGTTGTTGCATTTTTGTCCGTCACCACCCGGAATACTTACACCAAACACACTGCAGTGCATATATTTCCCCATTTCATCCGTCTGAATATAATGGTTTGCGTTCCCCGGATCGGCTTCGTTGACCGCTTCCCAACTGTGGATATTGGTCGAGTATCCCCAGCGTGCCTGCAAATAACGCCACCACGCTTGCTGAAGCCATCGGACGGCTGTGATATTACGCCGATTATTCGGATCACCGGCATAAAAATTGTTATTATCGAAACCGGCTTTTTTGCCGTCGGCGCCGATCTCGTTTTCCGACTGTTCATTTTTTTCCATGACCACCGTCTTCAAATATATACCGGCCGCATGTGCCTGGTCGATGACTTTATCGAACGCGAGGGCGTTGCGGTCCATGAAATAGGTTAGTGTTTCGGCGGAAGGCTTGGGTACAATGTTCGGACCATAGTTACCACCGCCCATGTCTTCGCGGATTTCTATAGTATCGATATAAGCATACGGATGCCAGTTGTATGCGATACCGTTTACCGTCGCTGTAAGATTGTTTACGTTCTCCAAAGCCAAATATAATATCGGCATGAACCCGCGGCCGCCGCTTACGCCCCCGGAAGTCCAGTCCGACTCCAAATAAGACCAGCTCGTTGAAGATAAATTACCTGTCGCGTCTGCCGCCCACCCGGCAGTATCGTGAACGTAGCCACTTACTTTCACTCCGTTCTGCGGATCACCCCCGTTATAGCAGTTTCTGTGCCAATTTCCGTCATTCGGATTTTGCAGCTTGGCCACCAATCCATAACCAGGGTAAGCGCTATTGCGCGGCCCGGCTATGCCTTTGGCCTGATAACGGACTTTTATATGATATTTAGTGTTGTTTTTTACCGGAATTTTCGGAGGGAATCCACCGGTAAAAGCACAGGCATCAAACCAACTACCGCTGTTTTGACCACCACCATCTTCCGAATACACGAGGGTCATAACCGAAGAGGGCACTTGAGGAGTGCTGGATGCACCGTTAGTAATAAATCCAGTACGGGGAAGATAACCGTCATACGGACCTTTTATCATATACCAAGAATTCCAGCTCGAGCCGAAGATATTCCAAGCCGTTATCCAGAATCTTAGGGTTTGAATACCGTGAGTAGCCAACGAACTAAAGTAGTTTTTATTATTATCGGGATTGTCGAAATCCAGCGGCCCATTCCAGCCAAGGTTGGGGAAATGAGTTCCGTCGTCGAACTGAAAATAACGTGGATCGTTTGGACTAACCCTAACAAACCCATGATTCGACGAGGTGCTGACAGTAAAACCCTGTGATGCGCTCAATACCGTACCACTCGCATCCTGCGCCGATATCTTATACTGCCAGTCCCCTATTTCGTCCGGCGCGAATCTTATCTTCCAATTATAGGAGCCCGCCGGATAGTACCAGGCTCGCCCCTCAACAGTCTGTTCATCGAAATTCTGATAATAAAAAGCGGGTTGACTGTATGTTTTACCTGACGGCGACGTAAACACACCATAAATATTTACTCCGTTGTATTTATCATATAGCCTACCGCCGGCATCTTTTATACCTACCGGAGCGTTGGGATCGTATGGCATCTGTGGGTTTGTCGCGGCAGTAGCTGCGGTGAATGTAATCTCAAATTTTTCGTATCTTGGAATTTGCCCCCCGGAATAACCGCTACGGTTATCGGTGATATTTGATATTGTAGGCGCCGCATATACGCTAAAACCTCCCTCCAGACAAAAAAATAGCCATAAAAATATAAAGACTATGATTAAATGCGGAGATTTCATATGTATTTACTCTAAATCGATTATATATAAATCGGAGCATCTTTACGATACCGACTATAAGAAGAAGCTTGAAATGTTAAGAATCAGGACTTACGCAGTTTGACGATATATCCGTCAGTTCCGGAAATCGGTTCGGCCGATTCTGGAATAAGATACCCACATGTCTGCAAATGAGCAATCATGTCGAATGTTTGATCACCATAAACTTCTATCGGTCCCGTCGGCACGGTCACGATCGCCATACCGTTTGGTTTGAGCATCTTATAAATATTCATCGAAGCTAATTCCGGATACACAGACCAGAAACACACACTGTCCTGAGCGGTCACCACATTAAATGCTTCATAAAATTCGTCTGGTGGCAGTTCGACACCGGTATAATAAGTTTCATCGATCATTCCCCTATGTTCGTACGCGACCCCGAAATCGGTAAGAGATGTTAAGGTTGTCCGGACAGCCCGGCCGTATGGATTGGGAAGAGCGTATTTACTCCTCCGGAATTTCCACATGGTATTTGCCAGTAGATTACCGTCACCCCCACCCAAATCGCATACTCTTATTTCATTATCTTCCATATATGGATTATTCATATGTTCGCTTATGCCGGCAACCAAATGATCACGCAGAGTGATACCGCTGATATTGAATAAACCATTATTACCGAAGTGGATCCGTCCCAAGGCATCCATTCTTCCTTTTTCAATTAACATCTCTTCCATTCTGGACTGCCTTTGAAGCATCTCCGCAAGCTCCGCATGGGCTATCGGCCATTTATCAACAGGCACAAACGGCCAGCCTGTCGCCAATATCCTGCCTTGTTCATTGCGGACTACACCCTCTTCGTTTTGATATCTTAATTTTTCCGTATTCGATGCCGACATTTTTTTAATAAATGATATATTTTGATACTCTTTGTATTATAATAAATAAAAAGAATATTTACAACTATAGGATATTTTTACTCTAATATAATCGTTTACTTATCAGCTATAATATACTCGTGAAAAAATATATCGCATTGATCGCCTGCAGCATCTGGATCTCCTTCTCCGAGTTCCTCCGCAATCAAATATTGTTCCAATACTTATGGGTGAATCATTACGATTCGCTTGGGTTGAAGTTCGAAACCATTCCGGTTAATGGACTTATGTGGACTGCCTGGAGTTTTCTGTTGGCTTATATGCTTCTCCTGCTCAACGAAAAGTTTTCGGTCAATAAAACCTTCGCAATATCCTGGTTGTCGACTTTTCCGATGATGTGGATTGCGCTTTTCAACCTTCAGGTTCTTCCGTTATCTTTAATCCCGACGGCATTGCCGCTAAGTATGTTCGAAATTTTGTTGGGAATATTGATAATTAAAAAAATCTATAAATAAACTCACTGTATATGGAAAAAAATAGACATATTAAGCCAGATGAGCTAGCTCTAAGAAGAGTCCAGATCGATGCCAGATTTCATCGCTGGCACGAGGAAGAATGGAG
>CAYMOO010000058.1:2247-7692 GCA_964392185.1 uncultured Gammaproteobacteria bacterium | reverse complement strand
CGGATTCTTTTTTGAAAAGCGCGGTGATTGCGCGGGCGGTTTGCTGGTCGATTATATAATTGTCGATTTCTTTCAGGTAGTAATAAATAAGATTCCAGCCGCTTAAAGGGCCAAGAAGTATCTGATTCGTCTGAACTCCGAAATCGGAGAGGTTGTGGGCTTCGTATACTATTTTGTTATTCAAAACTGCTTTTTGATGTACGCCGGCCGTATGGGTACGGTTGGTGAGGGAAACCGGCTCGGTATAGGGTACGTGCCAGTTGAGTATCGATCCCATGAGTACATTCACCGGATAACTCAGTTGGAGATTGAAGCGTGCGGCGATATTTTTATCGCTCCGGAAAAGATTGAGAAGCAGGGCGGTTGTTGAGGTGATGCCCGATCGCTCCGCCATGCCCCAAATGGAGCAGTCGACATATTCGACGCCGGCCTCGACCGCCGCCATCGCATTGGCAATCGAGAGTCCGCAATCGTTGTGGAAATGGGTTTCTAGGGCGACTCCGGGATAGCGTTTTTTTAATGCATGCACGATTCTCGTGACTGTTTTGGGGGTGGCGATGCCGACGGTGTCGGGCATCCCGAAAGTTTGTACGTATGGCGCGACCCGGTCGTATATTGAGTATATATCTTTAAGCGGAGTACGGAAAGCGTCCTCGACGCTGAAGCGCATATAAAGTCGGGGATATTTTTTGCGGGTATTTTTTATAAGTTCCGGGATTATGTTCAATAATTGTTCGTATGTTTTTCCGTGGCTGTGCAGACGGGAATGCTCGGCAATGCCGATATAGAGATTTACTCCGTCAAAGCCGGCACGGACAGCTTGTTCGATATCTTCCGGATGGCAGCGGCAATGGGCGATAAGGTTTATATCTTTGTCAGTCTGAGTTTTTAGGAAAGGCCGCAATTTTTGGAAATGCTCCGCTTCGGTACGGCTGACAACCGGCGAGAAAAATTCGAAATGCGTCACACCAAGTGCGATAAGCGCCCGTAAAATAGACTTTTTTTCTTCGAGAGTAAAAGAATATTTCCTCGAATCGAAAAGCAGGGGTGATTGCTGGCCGTCGCGAAGGGTCGTGTCGATTATTCCTTTGAAAGTATTGGTTATTTTTCTCATATCGGGTGCAGGCCGGGAAATGTTAACCCGGTCGTTTCCGGAAAACCGTACATTATGTTCATACATTGGACCGCATTGCCCGAGGTACCTTTCACGAGGTTATCGACCGCGCCGATAATAATCAGCCGGTTGCTTCGTGTGTCTACAGCAAAACCGATATCGCAATAATTCGTCCCTTGGAGTAATTTCGGTTCGGGGAAGCGGTATAAGCCCCGTTGCTCTTTTATGAGCCGGACGAACGTCTCGTTTTTGTAAGCTTCGCGGAAAGCGCGCCAGAGATCTTTTTCCGTCACATTGGGTTTAAGTTTTGTATGGATCGTCACCAGAATTCCCCGGACCATATCGATTGCGGTTGCCGATATGGCGACTTTCGTGCCGGGAAAAGTTTGCTCGATCTCGGCGGTGTGGCGGTGTCCTGCCGGTTGGTAGGAGCGGACGACTCCCGCTCTTTCCGGATGGTGGCTCGCGGCTGAGGATTTGTTACCTCCCTGCGAACTGCCCATCTTCGCATCGATGATGATATTTTCCGGCTCGATAAGATTCTGTTTCAGAAAAGCATTGAGAGACAAAATAGAGACAATCGCTTCGCAGCCCGGACCGGCGACATAAGACGCCGACTTTATCTGTTTGCGGTAAATTTCGGGCACTCCGTATACAAATTTATCCATAAGATCTGGTCGAGTATGGTTGCTTCCATACCATGTTTGCCAGTCTTGAGGGCTTCGCAGGCGGAAATCGGCACCGAGATCGATAATTTTTGAAGTCAGTTTCATGTATTTATTGATCCGGTTCATAGATTCGCCATTTGGGAGACCGACGAAAAGTAAATCACACGATTCTGTCTGTTCTTCGTTTGTAAATTTGAGATCGGTCAGTCCGCGTAAATTGGGGTGAACCACCGTAACCGGCATTCCGGCAAAGCGTTCGCTTGTTGCTTGTTTTACTCGTATTTGCGGATGTTGCAACAGAATGCGTAGCAGTTCGCCGCCCGCATAACCGGAAGCGCCGATTATAGAAACGTTTATCATTGTGTTTTTGCTAGACAGTAATCGATAATGGCGCCGGAGATACTGACTCCGGTTGGTCTTTCCGAGTTTTTGAACTCCATTGTGTGATTGATTTCGTTAATCATCAGGCCGTTATTTGACTCAAAAACATCCATAGCAAGAATTCCGCCGCCGACGGCTTCGGATGCTTGGCGACAAATATTTTTCAGTTCGGCTGTAACCGGACAATTACTGGCAACACCTCCGCGGGCGGTGTTGGTAATCCAGTGCTGGGAATCACGATAGATAGCGCAGATCACTTGGCCGTCGATTACAAACGCTCGAATATCTCGGCCCGGTTTTTTTATGAATTCCTGCAAATAATACGCTTTCTGTTGCGGTGAGCCAAGAACATCTTTGTGTTCGATAAGCGCATCGAGCGCGTCTTCATCGTTTATTTTTGCGAGTAACCGGCCCCAGGAGCCAAGCGGCGGTTTCATGACGACCGGAAACCCGCCAATGCTTTCTATAAATTGCCTCGCTTGGGTGTTGTCAAAAACCATCGCGAAGGCCGGTTGTGGCACACCGGCTTTATGCAAAGCAAGCGAAGTGAGGAATTTGTCTTCGCAAACGGCCGCAACCGACGAGGGGTTGACGACGGCGACACCCACAGATTCGAGGAATCGGATCATATAATTACCTTTGACCGTGGAAACAGAACGTTCGATCGCGACATCGAACTCCGGCCGATAGCGGGCAGGATCGAGTATCATCTCTCTTATATCGACCGGTTTTATGGCAACGCCTCTTTTGACGGCCGCCTCCATAATCAGTTTTTCATCACCGCGGATTGTCGTGTGCAGCAGGCCGATGGTTTTCATATTATTGTCCCCAGTCTTCCTCGACTGCCGGTGCTTCGATAAGCGAAGCACGCTCGGCGCTTATCGACTCGACGACGTAACTGTTATGGCATTCCGGGCATTCGAGACGCTCAGAAGCGACTGTGCCTGTAGGCAAAGCGATCGTGGCCGCGCATGTCGGACATTCACCGTTAAGAGTTGTCATTTTTTTTATGGAAATAAATAATATAAAGGCCATTTTACCGATATTGACGAGAAGATCAAATTTTTGCATATATGGAACAAAAAATATCTTATTTGTTAATTTTTTAACAAATTGATACTTCATCCATTAGGGCTTGAAATCTGGTCCATAAGTTGTATATAGTTATTCCACAATTAGGAATTTGCAAATAATATGGATAACAAAAACGAAGAACAGATAGAAGATGCGGAAATAGTCGCGAGTGAAGAAGTTGCGGACACAACGACACAGGAGCCGGAAAAAGAAAATGCGGCCGTATCACAGTTAAATCTGGAAAGCCTGATTCACCGTTTTCTAAAAGATATTGAAGCGGCAAGACAAAGAGTGAAGGAGAAAAAAACGATGCTTGATGCCGCCTACGAAAACGATGCTGAGTATGCTCAAGCAATGCAAAAGGTAAAAGAAGCCAATAAAGTGAAAAAAGGCATACAACAAAAAATCCAGCAGCAGCCGGCGATAAAAATGCTTGCCGATGAAGTAAATAAACAAAAAGAGGATTTGAAAGATCTACAGCAAGGATTATCCCAGTATCTACGGCAATACGAAGAGAAAACCGGCTCACGGTTTTTTACAACGGAAGATGGTGAGATGATGGAAATTGTAATCGTACGTAAACTTGTCCGCAAATCGGAAAAAGAATAAAATCTAATCGATGCAAACCCATTTCGTAACCGGCGGCACCGGGTTCGTCGGAAGGCATCTCGTATCCGCACTTCTTGAAAAAGGCGATGAGGTATGGCTGCTGTTGCGTCCGCAGACTAAAGACTTCAAAGCGGTGGGCGGCTATATTTATGATCTTCAGACAAGATATAAAGAGCGGGTAAAAATATGTGAAGGTGATATCGCGTCTCCCGGACTGGGGTTGGCTCCGCAAATAGTTTTGGAACTTCTGAATAAAGAAATACATTTCTGGCATTTGGCCGCCAATTTATCGTTCGGTCAATCGGAGAAAGAAACCGTCCTTTCGGTAAATATCAACGGAACGAGAAATATGGTTGAGTTTGCAAACAGAATGCAGGGCAAGTTTATTTTCATGAGCACGGCATATGTGTGGGGCGATCATAAGGGTGCCAACCGAGAGACAGAAGTGTATGAAAAACCGAAACATAGAAATACTTATGAGCTTTCGAAATACGAAGCGGAGAAGATAGTCTTGAAAAATTCCCAACTACCTTATTTGATACTGCGACCGTCCATAATAATCGGTCATGCTTACGAAGGCAAGGCGATCGGCTGCACCTTCGGTTATTATCGCTACACGTTTATGTATCATTTTTTGAAATCTCATATTAAGCGTCAATTAACAAAAGAAAATTTTGCGGGAAAACTTTTCCGGTGGCTAGGGACAAAATATGATGAAAAAAATAAATCTTTAGAAGCGCCGTGGTTGATATTGCCGGCACCGAAAGATTGTGGGATTGATTTGGTACCGATAGACTATGTAATCGAGTCTGCTATATATCTCTCCGAACATAAGCAATCGAGTAATAAGATATTCCATCTTACCAACCCTCATCCACCGGATTATACTTTTTTGGTCAAAGCGCTGATTGAAGATTTGGGATTATCTAAAGTAAAAGTCGTTAAAATTCATCCTCTGTTATTTAATTTGCTATTTAGGACAGCAGCACTACTTCCTGGAAAATATCGTAAGTATTTTCGGTCGATAAGTTGGTACTTGCCATATATTACGATTAACTATCGCTTCGACCGAACAAACGTGGAAAAATTTTCCCCGGTATCTTTTCCTGAACTTGACCGGGAGCGTATGAAGCGTATCAATACTTATGCTCGCAAGACAATATACGATTCAATCGAAGTGCGTTGATTTTTTATAACCCTTTTTCCTTAATACCAAATCGATCAGGTAATGAATAGCGGCGCCACAAAATATCAGGGAGAATATCAGCTTCGCTGTAGGATTGTAGAAAATAAATAGCGAGAGCGAGGCGGCGATGACCGAGTCGAAATGATCGAGTATGGCAAAAAAAGATCCGACTTTTCCGGTGCCTTGACAACTTTCGGCGATACCGGACCGTCTTTTGAGAAAACTGTTGGGTAGCTCTCCGAAAGAATAGAGTAACCCTATCATAGCACCAGCGAAGATTTTATTTTGAATGTTTATATTGAATAAAGTGAATATGATGGGAGTAAAAAGTGCTGTCAGAAAAGTCATGATGATGATGCCTCGCCAGGTTTTTTTACTACCGAATAAATTTTTATTAATTGGAACTGCGAGGG
>CAYMOO010000058.1:0-2147 GCA_964392185.1 uncultured Gammaproteobacteria bacterium | reverse complement strand
GAGCAGGTTTATAAGATTTATCTCAATCACAATAAAATCATTCATTTCCGTAAAGGCCACCCCGTATATTCGCTATCTACTCCCGCCCTTTACAGCAAACCGGCGGCGAATTTTTTTGCCCGGAGTTTGTTCCGTACGATTCAGAACAAAAACATGCCCAACCTGATGAGTTTTGCCGTTAATGATGTTTGCAATGCCGCCTGCGAACATTGTAGTTTTTTTAATGGTGTCGCCGATAATTCCAAAAAAACATTGACCCTCGACGAATGTAAAAGTGTCATTAAACAGGCACAAGACCTGGGAGTCTCGGTAATTAATTTCGTCGGCGGTGAGCCTTTGATGCGCGAAGATCTGCCGGAGATCATCCGCTCCGTCGACAAAAATTTGGCGACGACTGTCATGTTTACCAATGGTTGGGAGCTAGACGTCCGGGTGCAAGAGTTGTGCGACGCAGGTCTGGATGGGGTTTATATCAGTTTGGATTCTGCCGACGAGGAAAAACATGATCTGTTCCGGAGGAAAAAAGGATTGTATGACGCCGCAATCGCCGGCATCGAACATGCGAAGGAGCTCGGGATGTCGACAGGAATTTCTTGCTGTATCACTCCGGAAACTTTTGCCGCGGGCGAGATGGACCGCATAATAGAGCTGGGTAAAAAAATCGGCATTCATGAAGTTTTGGTATTTGACGCCATGCCGACCGGACGCTACAAACACCGCAAAGACCTGATAGACAACCAGGATTGGATAGAAAAAATGATCGAGGCAAGTAAAAAATATAACAATGATGATTCGTATCCGGGTGTTCTCATCTATGCTTATGCGACCAGTTATCGCAGTGTCGGCTGCTCCTGTGGTACGAGTTATCTTTATTTATCGCCATACGGTGATGTCATGTCTTGCGATTTCAACCATGCTATCTTTGGGAGTATTCATGAAAAACCTCTATATAAAATATGGGACGATATGACTTCGCGGCCCGAATTCGTGCGGGCCAAATGGGGTGGGTGTAAGATAAAAGATTCGGAATCTTTGAAAAGCGGGGATGTGTCTTGTGAGTCGGGCAAATGCGGGTGCTGAGGAGAAGTGGTTGGGATTGTATAGATTCTTCTCCCTTCGTTCCGAAGGGACTTAAAGGCGTTCGCTCAAGAATGACAGGCAGTCTCCATAATGGCGTCCGGACATCTATAAAATAGGAGGGACATCATTGCAGATAATACCTACGTTAAGCCGGTGGATTTTTTGTGCTGCGCGGTCGAGTTCGGGCCCCAGGCTGTCGGCGACTTGTAGCTGCGAGGAGATAAATTCTTTCATGACAGCATCGGTTTGTCCCGAAGATTTTTCATGATATAGCTGTGCGTGTTCGGCTGCCAGTGCGGAGGATTCGAGTATGTGCCGTGTCATGCAGAAGCTACCATTGGATGACGACTCCATTTTGGCAATAAGCTCAAGAGAATTATTTAGCGCTGCGGCCGCATGGCCGAATTGATTCTGTCGGATGTCGGTGAGGGCGATTTGTTTGGTCATTTGGATGAGGTTTGCCAGGGCGTTGAATTGTTCATCGGTTGTCTGGCCCGAGTATTTTGGTGCCGCTGTCATTTTTTTGACATCGTTCATCGAAACAAATTCGTCACAGATCAAATTGACACCGTTACTGCGGTACCAGAAGGCTTTAAGATCGATCATGATTGCCGGTATGAGGGAAGCGGATTCCTGACCGATAAGTTTTTCCGAAACGGCGGCTGAGGCGCCGTTACTTTTTTCGGAATAATAATTTTTACGCGCCTTGTTGAGAGCGATTGCGTCTGCCAGGTGATTGTGGAAGCAGAGGCCCGGTTTGATAAGAAGGTATAACTGATAAATGATGAGAAAGATCAAAGAGGCGACAAGGATTTTTTTGAAGAGACTTTTTTTCATAGAAGCTGGATTTAATCTATTATATAGTATTGCGAAGAGAACTTAATCTTATACATATTTGGTATGCGTATTTTTAATAGTGTGGTATAATTTTTTTTGGTTGATAAAAGAGCTAATGCATGTAATAAGCTGCATGCCCTTCAGCTCCCCGACCGTACTTTGACACAGACAGCCGTCCGATTGCCAATGCACCCGATAATATGACGTGCTCGTATTATGTGGTGCTTTGG
>CAYMOO010000057.1:2509-7812 GCA_964392185.1 uncultured Gammaproteobacteria bacterium | reverse complement strand
TTGGCAGAAGTGGGGCTAAATTTGAGAAATGCAGCATCGACCCCATGCGCCGCAAACAGCGCTAAACCAAATAACAAAGCTGCAGTGTATAAATATTTAGTCATCTTAAAGTCCAAGAACTACTGTCAACATTACAAATAATAAAATTACCAACATAATCATCAGTTTCAATTTAGACCTATCATCGTCATCATCGTCGTCGTGCTTGGGTGTGACCTTCTTGGTAATCGATGGATTTCTGGTCGGACTTCTACTATCACAGTCATCGTCATGTTTGCGTTGGATATCTGCGCTTCTTGTGCCTATGCGCTCATCGTTATCATCTATTAGACCATTATAATCTTCATCCCGACGATCCCAATGGTAGCCGTGATTTCTCCTATTGTGCCTTATTTTTTTATCATTATCATCGTCGTGACCATCATGGTCTTCATCACAATCTTCTGGTACACGAGATGGCCGTGGTGTTGAAGTGACTGCCCCGGTTGGTGTGGCAGTTCCGGTCGTTGGCGGGTTACCCGTTGGTGTTGCCGTTGCACTCCCGACAGTTACAGTTATTTGGTTATTGGACCCACAACTGATGATATTAGTCGCATTAATATCATTTTTGATAATCTTAGAAGAGGTGGCTTTACTCGGATCACATATAAATACCAATCTTGTAACTACTTCTTTTAACGCTTTAAAAGTAACTGCACCTAAAAGGCCGGTGCCTGTCTTGGAAGAGGCGGGTTCGGTTACCATTCCTCTCAAAGAAAGCACACCCTGTTGATCCGCATGTGATATGGAAGGATAAAAATCACCGTTAGCCAAAGATACAAACTGTACCGCTGTCTGGTCATATTGAATATACGCGTCTGTGCCTGTGGTTGCATTGCCATATGTATCGACCTTAACTGTGACGGTAAAATTTTGACCTAATGCGACACTAGATGTAGCCGGATCAAAAAGCAAAGCGGGAGCAGTAGCGGCAGCAACAGCCATACTTTTGCAAGAATTCGCATTTGGAGCCATACCACAAGCAATTTCTACAGATAGACTATTTGGCTCACTTATCGCCCATTGATACCAATCTTCATCCGGCCGACCTACTGGTCCACCTACTTGCTTGAATGAAACGGCACGATTTCTACAGTTGGAAATATTGTATCCCGACTGTCCAATTTTACATTCAGACCAATTGGGGCTGGTCGCCGCTGACGTAAGACCAACGCGGATAAATAATATTGCAAATAACAAAAAGAATGCAGACGTTATTATAAATTTATTATTCATATTTATTTTTATCTTCCGGACGCTTCAATGGTACGACTTGATATTTGACTGTCTGTAATAATCTGCATGGAAAGTCCGAAGAAAATTACAAAAACCACTATATATAAAATCATTAAGAAGTGATTTTTGTACGCTTTAAGTTGATTCATAAACCCATGTAATTTTTAATTTTAATGATAAAGATATTTAATTATTAACTTATTTTGTTATCAAATGCAAGACCAGTCTTATCAAATTTCATCATATTTAACCGACAACGAAGCAATCACCAATGAATAATCTTGGGTGTCGATTAAACCATCTTGGTTCATATCGCCTATCGCCAAAGACTTTGGGTCAGTGCTCCCGAAAGATAAGATTAAATACGCAAGATCATAAGAATCTACAATACCGTCCTGATCAGGAATATCTCCTGTAAGCATGGTTATTCCGGAAAAATCCAATGAATTATCTCCATTTTGCAAATTTATCAAACCGGCATCGCCACATCTGTAAGTACCGGTAGCGGTCTCAGTCGGTAAGGAGTTACAAATTCTTTTTTGCAGATGTTGTGGTCCTTTAACGAAAATTTTATATCCACTTCCCGCCGGAGCATTGACTGCCGTGTTCCCCGTCCAGACTCCGGATTCATTACTGGTGAATGTTACGGTTCTCGTGACGGTGTTACTACCCAAACCACCGCCCGCGACGGTAACCTTCACTCTTATCGGTCGAGGAGCGGCCGGCATCTTCAATATGCCCTGTAATTTTAATTTCATATTTAATCTGATATTTCCTAATGGGGTCGGCGAAGGCGAAACACCGCCGGGAACACAACTACCAGACTGGCAGGTACCTCCGGTGCAGGCCGTTCCGTCTAGATCCGGGTCGAAAACACAACTATGGTTACGCGCTACAGCATGCTGACAAACAGGGGTTTGGATATTACAAATCAAATTCTCACATATCTGCAGATTGGGGTTACAAATTTGAGTAGTCGAACACTGATCATTCGTCTGACAGACTGTCGTTGTAATTGTGGGGGTCAAGGATCCGTTTACACATTGACCGTTGTTGCAGACCATTCCGTTGCCACAGCTTGTGCCGTTGGTAACATTTGCCAAGACACATTGATGATTACTTATCACTGACATTTTGCACAAAGGCACTGCCGGTGAACAATTTAGAGGTTCACATATTTTTGAAGAGGAACAAAAATAGCTCGCTTCACAATCTGTATTGGTGTTACAAGCCGTTACCTGTGAATTGACATTATAAACACCAGCATATGTGTTTACCAAATAAGCGTTACCGGGAACATTGCCGGTGACCTCATTATTAACTATGGTAAATTGCCCTTGACCCACCTGTTTACCCAAAAGATGCATGGTGAGCATAGGCTGCTTTGGAAGTAAATCCTGCGACAACGTCGACACATAAGTAATATCTACAGTACCTGTGGTTGCGTTGATATCTTTCTTAACTTGAACAAATTTGTTTGCATCTCCACCGGTAGACGCATCGATCGGCGCGTCTATCGATGAGACCTCGATTATGTTTGGGTCGTATGTATATACAAAATGAAAACCGGAAATGCGCTGATCGCCTGTCGTTCCGTTGATAGTTAAATATTCCACTCCTTGCTCGCCCACATTGAGACTTAAAGGACTGGGCGTAAAATCTGCCGAAACACGGGCGCTATTGGAAGCGATGATGGTGTAGCTCCCCTCTTGAACCGAACCGAAAGCGTATAATTTACCGACGATATTTCCAACAACCTGGGAGTTCGACTGATCGAGCGTTATTTTGCCCAAACCTTCTCCTGTCCCCTCTATGGTTATTTGAAAATGTAATATTGATGGTAATTCGGCATCGGTTTTCAGCGAAACATATGAAAGATGGAGCGTCTGGTTAGCTACATTTTCAACGACACTATTAAATAAAGAAGTATCGGTACCAGGAAAAGGTGATGGATTAGATACTTTGATAAATTTTATCGGACCGGTAGCATTGAAGATCAAATCTATGCCAGAAATTTTCTTGACTGCATCGGGGCTTTGAATTATTACATCGATATCCTTTTGCGTATTGGCTTCAAATGTACTTGCGTCCGGGTTGAGAGTGATACTTACTGCGTCTTGAGCTGCCGTTGTGCGACGACCGACATATTTATTAAAATACCATGCTAATGCGACCCCTACTATGAGGGCAACATAAACAAATATAAAAATCCTATTTTTCATGTATATCTACTAATCCTAAAGATTTTATAGTACGAAATCAATAGGATATTTTCTCATTCGTCCACATCCTGCTTGGAAGAAAGTGTTTCTATCACTAGCGAGTAGTCTTGAGTATCTACAACACCATCAAGATTTATATCAGCTATTTCCAAAGCCTCGGGCGAAGAACTTCCCAATCTTTCACGTATATAACTAGCATCATAACTGTTTACGAAGCCGTCCTGCTTGCTATTTGACATTTTCAAGTCCCCGGCCGCCAAGGATAAATCCGACAAATCTATAACATTTTCGCCGACTACCAAAGTAATGGCAGGATTTTTACACTTATAAATTCCGGCGGTAGTGACCGGATGCGTATCGCAAATACGTTTTTGTAAGTGAAATGGCCCTTTAAACAATATGTAATACCCGCTGCCTGCCTGTTCGCTTATGCCTATTTTCCCTGTCCATAAGCCTGAATCGGTGTAAGATATTGGCAGTTCATAATCTTTTACATTTTGAGATGAGCCTGTACCTATTTTCAAATGCATTGACAAAGTAGTTTTTGAGGAAATGGGTCGAGAAACTACACCCTGTAGCCTCAATTTAATCAATAAACTCATCCCGCTTATGCTTGGAGTTGGGGTAAGTAATGATGGCGTGATCGTATTCGGGAGAGTCGGACTCAAAACGCCGTTGCCAACTATAATATTTACCGGTTGAACTCCACTTATATCATATGCATAACCGGATATTTTCCCCACTATCTGTGACGAGCTCGCGTTTATACTCAGTGTACCGGTGCCATCGGCAATGCCTTGCACCGATATTGTTATCTTCACCGCGTGCGGTAGTTGGTCCGATGGTCTTGTGATCACATAGGAAATTCGGGACTGTGACGGTTGTATCGAACGGACGACTTGAGTGAATAAAGAACTATCTCCATCCGGAAAAGATGCAGGTATGGCGATGTCCTTGATACCAACTTGTCCGGTGGTTACAAAAGTCAAATCTATGCCCGAAATAGTTTGTGTGTTATCGGCAGGTTGTAGCAAAAGGGTGACCGTTTTGGTTTCTCCGGAAGCCATATTTTGCGTTGTAGGTGAAAAACTAAAATTCATCTTCGACTGCGAGGCCATAGAACGCGGAGCATACTGATGAGTAACGTAGGCATATCCGGCAATCAGCCCACCGGTCGCCGCGGCAACGATAAATAAGAATATGTAATATTTTTTTCCCATGAGACGATAAAATTATCGGCCAAATATTTTGTAATTTCAAGGCCTAATAAAGGGACAAATTAATTTGACATTTCCTGACAAGCTATTTATAATACCATCTATATCATTAACTAAAAGTATATGTCACTGAAGAACAAAACAGCACCAAAAGTGTCACTCGACGATCTTCCCGATTTGCTAACTATCCGCGAAGTTGCCCAAATTCTCAGAGTCTCTCCGCTTACCATAAAACGCTGGGGTAAAAAAGGCAAACTCCCGGCAATACGCATCAATTCACGTGGCGATAGGCGCTACAAAAAACACGTCGTTCTCCGCCTTCTTGGGGCTGAACAGGAAGAGTAAAGCTACTATCTGTCATTCTGAGCGAAGCGAAGAATCTATATAATTATCTTCTTTTAAACTTACTTGACTTACAAATACTATAAGACTATAATAATAGCGTAGTGCACCTTAACAAATCGGTAAGTAGCAGGGAGAAACGGGGGCCTGAACATCTGAATATGCCCGATTACTATCGGTTATATCGACCGTTGCTCATTCGTCGATCGAATGAGCCTACGGACGATTATACTTTTTGCAGAATCAT
>CAYMOO010000057.1:0-2409 GCA_964392185.1 uncultured Gammaproteobacteria bacterium | reverse complement strand
CCAACGGTCACACCGACCGCCACCACGGCGGCCGTTGTCCCCGATGGCTCGGGGGCAAGTGATTAGGTTTTGGGGAGGCGTGCCGGAAAGGACCCTCCCTAATTTTCCCCCCTTGATATTTACATCAGGAAATTTTATCCGTCTATTGCTGACGGCCAAAGATATTCCTCTTGTTCCGCGGTAGTAGGGAAATTCGTTTTAATAGAAATTAAATCTTCAGTTAATCTATAATATCTTAATAATATGAGTGAAGACGGATCCTCTTTTAAAGATAAAAGACTTAGCCGACGCGACTTTCTAAAACTTACAGGAGCTGGTATGACTTCTGCTGCCTTGATGGCCGCCGAAACTTACATAGGTCCTGCCTTTGCACAGACAGAAAAAACACCGGAAAAAGCACATGAAACTCTGGACGATCTCATATCGCGCGATCCGGCAATACTTGGCGGTATAAATTTCACCGAAGCCGCCCAAGCCGGACAGCTTGCGACTGTGAGCTCCGACAACTTACCCATGAATTACCCAGATATGCCGATAACCGTTTCGGAATCATATGACGACAAATTCCGTAAACGCCCCGACAATGGCATTTCCCTAATAAGATCAGCGAAAACCGGAGCAGAGATAGCCGCTGTCCACTCGGCTCTCGGCAACAAAAACCTACCGCTTCCAGGCGAAGGCTGGCGGGCCGCCACCGAAGGCGGACATATGGCTGGGTACTTGGGACCGACACAAATTAGTCGTGCCATGCAGGAAATGATCAACCGAAACGGTACATTTACACTGGGCGTTGGAGACAGAAAAGAAATTCTCCAGCCAGCAGGCGTGGCCCTCTATCCACCCGGCAAAGACGGCAGGCCGACACTTGAGGGAGAAATACTCGATTACCTTTTTAGAGATGGCGATAAAGATACCTTAAAACTCATGTTTTGCGGTACGATCGCGCCTTTCACGATCCGCGAAATCACCGATGAGCTTAAAGACACTTCAGATATGACTTTGAAAGCCGCCCGGGAAATCCTGCTGGATCCGAAAAGCGATGCAAAAGCAGTCCGGGGAATGATCACGGACGTGGTCTACCCTATTCTGTATAAAAACAATCCACAAAGGGCCCAGGAATTATTGGTTAAGTCTACACGACATGTGCGCGAGACCGGCGATACAAATGAACCGCTCCGCTTCGTAAAAAAAGAAGAACTGGAAAGTCGGTTTGGTGTACCGCTTGAAAAATTTTATGGATCGACCTATGTTTGGACGTTTAAACGTAGTAAGTAAATAGGCTCTCTACCCCAAAAGTTGTTTAAAAAAATTTCCGAAGACTTTTCTCGCGCCGCTAAAGAAGCGCTTAATCCGCGAAGGGCGAGGTTGTGGTTTTTGAACTATTACTTGCGGCTCGTTCTCTTCTTCATCCTCATGCGAAACTTGGTCCGGATCTTCATGTAGAGCCTCTCCATTGCTTGTCATACCCTGGTCACTTTGCTGAGTATGAGTGTCATTTTCAGTCATACCATTATGAATACTCTGCTGTAGTTCGCGAATCCTCGCTTCATCTTCCGGAGATATTGGCTTACCGCTAAGTATATTCGCAATAAGAGCTTCTGCACCTGGAGGTAACTGCAAATCCCCTTCTTTTAATTCAGCCAAAGTTTCCTCACCCAACCTTCTACCCTCATCTTGCATTTTGGTCATCCGATCTTTTGTTGATTGTTCGGTGGCGCTATCCATAAATATTACCTAAAGAGAGACCCAATGATACCGCCGACCGCCGGGAATCCGCCAAGAGCGGCAATCCCCACCAAAAGTATATTAAAAAAGCCGTTGTAGCCGAATCTCTTTACCATCTCTTTGGCCCAAGCCGACTTTTCCATATCTTTGGGTAACAGTCCTGCTTCCTGGTATTTGGTAACCAAACCCTGTACTTCGGTGCTGCGCGTAAGGTATTTTTCCACTATTGGGGCCAATTTTTCGGAGTTAATCAAAAATTTGATCTCTTCCGGTTTCGGGTTCTCACCTGCGTCTTTCATGTTTATGAGCATGTTCACCATCAGTTTGTCACGCATGCCGTCTCTATAAGTCTTGTCAGCACGAAGAGTATCCAACCTGGACTGCTCATCGCTGTTCTGACACCTAGTACCAGCATAACCGCTTCTACACACCGTACTTAGAAGCATATTATCGATGATTAAATCCGGCCCTTGACTTGGATTGAAGATTACGAGCCGATCGGCATCGATAACAGCTTTATCTGCCTTGGGAGCCAAATAAGATTCCTTCTTGAACATACCCACACGTCGCTCGACACGTTGTTGTGATATATATCGGTTGGCGATAAGAGTATCTATTTTTTCTTTAGCCTTTTCTGTTTCCGATAGACCCGCTTTATCTTTCTTTTCTTTTGCGGCTGTCTGC
>CAYMOO010000056.1:0-7882 GCA_964392185.1 uncultured Gammaproteobacteria bacterium | reverse complement strand
TGTCCTTCTTCGGAGGACGAAGGAAAAAGTGTGCGCACATACATAAGTCTTCCCGTTTCCGGATTGCTGTCGGGCGACCCGAATACATGCTCTATTTCCCATCCATCTGATTGGAGATCAAGAGATAGATCATAAACAAGCGGAGTGACCATAAACTCAAACTCTTCCCCCAATCGTTTCCGGAATTCAGCGGCCGTGGTTATCGAGTAATAATTAGCTCCCCGGACTTTACTGATATTTTCTATGAGTTCGGTATTGAAGTCGATGCCGACACCGATAAAGGTCGTGTATATTTTATCTTCAGCTGCGGTATTCATAAGCCCAAGCAACGTCCCCACATCGGTCGCGCCGGTATTGGGCATGGCATCAGTTATAAAAATTATTCTGTTATCGTATCCTTCCTGAGCCGAAAAACCGCTGTCTTTTATAAAGTCCACACCCATCTTGAAACCCGCTTCATGATTGGTACCGCCTCTTTCCTTTATTTTAAGAATGTGCTTCTTTATTTCGGACATATTCATCTCGGAAACATTTCCCATTTTTTTTGCTTCATACGCACGGTCATCAAACAGAACCATCCCAAAACGGTCATCGCTTCTCAACTGGTCAAGAAGCGCGACCACCGATTCATCCGCAATAGCCATTTTAGATTTGGCTTCATCCGCATTTTTGGTAGCTGTCGGGCTCAGGCGGCCGTCATAATAATAACTATTAAACCGCGACCCCATCGACCCAGAAATATCAAGAACTACAACCAGATTCAGTTTTTTTCTGGCAAATTCATTTTGCTTGATCCCCGAGTTCAGACCGACCGTCATATAATATTCTGTTTGTCCGGAGTATGGATCCCGGCTGGATGCCTGGGCATAAGAAGGACAGAATAATTCACGGCATTCTTCCGAGTTGCCGGTATCGAAATAATAGTCATAATACAATCCCTCGTATGTTATGTCGCTTGTAAGCGGCAGATAACCGTTTTTGATGTTTTCTCGGAAATTATTGATGTCTTTAGCACCCCCAGTCGCCAGACCAATATTTTCGTTCCCTGCAGACTTCATAGAAACACTCTGTCTTGCCGCCATAGGAGCAAAGGAAAAATTAGAGACAGCGCCGAATGCATCTTCTTGATTGGCGTTTGGCATGTATAGCCAGCCGTCATCTTTTCCGTTTGACGGCTGCGTTACAGACGGTCCGACGTTAATAGGCGGTGAAAAGATATGGTATTTATTTAATACCGAAATAAAAATCAGCAGTACCGCGAAGCTCCCTACCCCGCCCAAAACAAACCGGGAAGAAAATAACCTGGTGATAGCGAATAGCCATTGAGGCCCATAATAGTTTTTGCGTAGCTTCAATTTCAGATTTTTCCTAAACTCGGCATCGCCGCTTTTCCCGCTCTCCAAATCGGCGACAAATTTATCAAACTCGTCAGATTGGTGTTGGAACTGTTTCATACTGAGGATGTGGGTTCGGGTGTACAGGCAATAAGCTCCCGCAACTTATTAATGGCACGTTTTTGAGTGGTTTTTACGTAATTCATATCATGACCGAGTTTGGTCGCGATTTCCGACAGAGTTAATTTCTCCAAAAGTCTCAGGGAAATAACCAGTTTTTGTTTCTCCGGCAGCATATCAAGGTAAGGCCTTACCCTTTCCTCAAGAGGGAGCGTTTGGGTCTTCTCAACAACTGATTCCACATATACAGTAAAATCATCGGAGTCTCGATACTGGACGCTTGGCAAAGCGTACTTCGCCCTCAGGTGAAGCAAAAACAAATTACGGGCTATACCATATATATAAGCCCGGATATTATCGATCTCTTCCTGCTTGGCTTTCCTTACAAAGGTGATAAAGGTCTCACTCGTCAGGTCTTCGGCCGCTTTCTTATCGAGGAGCTTGGCGGCAAAAAAGGCGTAGATACTGTCCACGTGGCGCTCATAGGCTTCTTCTATCTCCAAAAAAGTCAATTTCGCCATATTTATTTATAGTACATCCTTTCCCATTAACTATGAAGTTGAAAAAGGTGTACAGAAAGTCATCTTAATCACACACAAACACTATTCTCCAATGTATCATATAAGTATGATCATGTCATATAATCCGGCAGTACATCTACTGGATGATCCAAAAGCAGTAGACGAGTACGCCGCTGCAATTATCATCAAACAAATCGAAACCAAACCCAACTCAATCCTTTCGCTGCCGACCGGCTCCACTCCTGAGGGAATTTACAAACTAATCGTGGCCGCACATCAAAAACAAGGCCTCGATTGTTCCAAGCTAACGATATTCAATTTAGACGAATACTGGCCCATAAAAAAGACACATCCCTCAAGTTACTACTTTTATATGCGGAAAAATCTGATCGATCATGTGAATGTAGATCATAAAAATTGGCATATTCCAAACGGTGAAGCGGCAAACGCCGACAAAGAAGCGGCGCATTATGAAAAAATTCTGAGTACCACCCCGATCGATATGGCTGTCGTCGGCATCGGCCCGGGCACGACCTGCCATGTCGGATTTAACGAAAGCGGATCAGCGCTCGAATCAATCGCACGCTATGTACCTCTGGATGAGCAAACCAAATCGGCGAATAGTAAATATTTTTCCGATCCACAGTCGATGCCTAAAGGCGCTATCACCCAGGGAATAGCCGATATCTTAAGGGCGAAAAAAATTATTCTCGTCGCCAAGGGAGAATCCAAAGCCTGGGGCATCAAGCGGACGCTTAAAGGAGCGATCTCAAAAGAAGCGCCGGCATCATTCCTCCGTTATCATCCGGCTGTCGAAGTAGTTCTAGACAACCAAGCCGCTTCGCTATTAGATAACTAACCAATCTACGAAGCGTATTATTCGTCCGTGTGGGTATATTTTTTCAGGCTTTCTATCTCTTTTTTCAGCTCCGTCATCTTCAGTTCGCGGTCGATCATTATTTTATTGGCGTTTTCGACTTCCGAAAGTTTTCTTGAAAGTTCAATCTGCGTGTCTTTTTTGTCCTGGATGTCGATTATCGAAACGACCATTCGCACCGGTTTCCCGTCGACGTTTTTTCTTTTTCCACTAAGAAGAAACCATTTATATTTACCCGACTTGGTCCGGATACGGCACTCTGTCATGAACTGGTTTTCATTGGCAAAATCAATGTTCAGAATCTCGTTTATTTTGCCGACATCATCCGGATGAACCATGGAAATAAATCCTTCATACGAGGGGACGAGTTCATTTTTTTCATAGCCCAAAAGACTAAAAAACCCCGCCGACCATTCATCTACCTTCTGATCAGCACTCCAGTCCCATATTCCGGCCGAAGTACCTTCGAGGGCGAGTTTGTATAGCTCTCTCGATGCGCGTAGTTCGGTTTCGGAGATCTTGCGTTTTTCTACTTCCGCCTGAAGCGAACTGACCTCCTCCTCGAGTGCCGAGCGGAAATTTACTATCTCCCAAATCTTTTTTGGCTTTATCCTTTTTTCTTCCGAAAAAGCACTCGACTCGAGATAATCGGCAATCACAATACCCATAATCACAGATAGTATAAGGCGCACTACAAGATCGCTAACTATAATACTTAAGTAGTTTGCCGAGGCACCAAAAACACCGGTAACGAAAATAAAAGTATCGAAAACGAAGACGATAAAAATCAGCAATATCACTTTCAATGTTAGGGGTAGACGGCTGCTTTTACCCAATATCTCCCACACGACACCCATGAGTGCGATATCTATCACCATCGCAACAGCAGACCAAAAATAATTGATAAAATTTGCCGGATTGGCCGGTATAAACATATGGGTCGCATCCTCGACATTCGATATATAGACAACAAATGCTTGAAGCAGAGAAATTCCGATCACTATCTCAAGCCCTTTTCTGGCCGCTCTCACACCGTCAAACAAATACACGATAAGGATTATCAATAATAAGGGCGTGAAATATGCCGTGGAGGAGACGAGGAAATAAAATCCCCACTGGACCACACTGGGTTCGAAGGTGCTAAGAACGTGAGTATAGACGACCAAAGCGGCGAGCAAACCATAGAGGGGGATAAGGGTAAGACGGGAGCGAAACCTGTGCAAGAAAAATACCAGCATCCACAAAATAACCGTATGGATAACTAAAATTAAAAATTCCGGTTTAACGGACTCAAACATAGGGGATATTTTCAATATACCATTTTATATACCGTCAGTAACACTGTTTGCAACTTCTACACGACAAACAGGGTATACGGACGGTTATACCCATAGCCGTTTTTATGGGCATGGGTATAAAATAGTATATATGCAGAATTCCTCCTGTCTCTGTCGCGGCAAGCCGGAAAAGTTCACGGAAACGATCGTCTATAAAAACGAAACTGTCTTCAAAAACTTCGAGGGGACAGTAATCGGCCGCTGCACAAAATGCGGCCTTCTGAAAACTTTTCCTGCCAAAAAAAACAGTCTTTTTGAACCGAAACAAAGCCGGGAAAATATGTATGAGAAAGATCGTGAAAAATTCCAAGCTATCTTCCATCCTCTAATCCGATCGATAAAAAAATATAAATCTTCCGGACGGGTGCTCGATGTCGGCTGTTCTTCCGGTATCCTCATGTCGCTAATCGAGAAGGAAGGTTATGATATATATGGAATCGAGCCCAATAAACAGGCCTACACACAGGCAAAAAATAAATTCGGGGATAAAGTTTTCAATGGTACTTTGACGGAATATTTCCAAAATAGGCCGGCGAAATTCGACTGCATAATTTACAACCATGTCTTCGAGCACATAGAAGATGTCAACGGGGAGATAGACCTAATAAAAAAAATCATGAACCGTGACGCTGTCCTGATAGTTGGTGTGCCCAATAGTCACAACCTGATTTTTTGGTTACGCCGCAAATATTGGGAGCCACTCATGCCCAACGAACACATCTGGCATTTCAGCAGCGGCTATCTTATCCGACTGCTTCGTAAACATGGACTGAAAGTAATTGCACAATCTTTCGAAGACGATAAAAGATCTGATTATCCGCTGGTGAAAAAACTATATTTCCGCTCGCTTTCCGCAGTCAACAAACTATTGCGGACCGGTGAGGCTGTCCTGCTTACCGCAAAAGTGGCCTGATTGCTTGTATTTTATATACCAACCGATTACAATAGAAAAAATTTATGAAGCAGATTCTGAAGTCGCTCCGCTATGTAAATGCGTACTTGTGGCAGCATAAGATACTCTTCATACCAATAGTCTTCGGCTACCTCCATATCTTGGCTATTTCGTTTCTCAACGGCAATCATATCTGTATAAAAAGCAACTGCGGTATCGGCATCGCCGATGTCCTTTTTCACGACCCGATATGGCATATGGCGCTTACCGCACAGGCCTTCAACACTATTCCTTTCCAGATGCCGGTTTTCTCCGGGGTAAACCTTCAGGGATATCATTTTCTTGCCGACTATCTGTATTTTCTGGTTTCCAAACTAGGTTTTTCCGCCATGTTTACCTACTGGAAAATTATGCCTCATGTTTTTTATTTCACCTTTGTCTACATTGCCCTCGCTTATGCACTCAAACTTAGCAGGTCAGTTCTTTTTATTTTTTCATATTTATTCTTTTTGCTTCTTGGCGGAACATTCTCTTTTGTTCCGCATTTTTTCCATACCGGCTCGGCTCTTGGCGCGGGAGACATGTTCTTACAGATGAACAGCGTCATTCTTTCGCCCAATGTCGGTTTTTCGTTTATTATCTTTTTAATCGTTCTTCATATCGTGCAAAAAAAATCACTCGAAATAAAAGACATATTTTTACTGGGAGTATGTTTGTTTATGCAGATGGGTATGAAATTTTACGGCGGGCTCACACTGTTCCTTTTTCTCGGGCTTTACAATCTGTTTTATTATTTCAACAGACACTCGATAAAACAATTTTTCCTCTATTCTTTTTGGTATGTTTTTATGTTCGCTGCGGCGGCGATATTTTTCTACGACCCATTCTCGGTACTCAAAACCAGTTCGGTATTTATTTGGAGCCCGCTCACACTAGCACATCCGCTCCTTGAAGATCCAAATTTATACTATATAAAACCGCTCCTTCTTGCCCGCTATACTCTTGCCGCCTCCCACACATTTTCACCCCGTCTGCTATTTATCGAAGTATTTACCGTCGGCCTTTTCATATTCCATTACTTCGGTTTGTACAACATCGGTCTTATATATATCGGGAAAACTATTTTCAAAAAAACCATCTCCAAAATCGAGATAATATTTTTCCTCTGCGCTGTTTTCACCGGATTCATGGTGCTCTTTTTTATACAGAAAGGTTATTATAGTGATACGCTTCAATTCCTTTACTACGGCATGTTTTTTATGTCTTACTTTATCGCCCGCGCAATCGTCATGATCAAAAATGTACTCAAACCGCTTTCTTATATTCTAATCGGAGGAATTCTCCTTCTTACACTTCCCAATAATATTACCGACATGCAAATGCCCTATACCAAACAGCGCCTCATAACAGATCAAGAGATAAAAGCTCTAGAATACCTCCGCGACCAGCCCGCAGGCGCAATCGCCACCTCGCAAGTCGACGACTCCTCGTATGTCCCCCTCTTTTCCAAAAAACAAGTCTATATCGCCGATATCCAGCAGCTCGAAATTACCAGTTTGCCATACGAAAAGAGAAGGAAAGAAGTTGAGAATCTGGAAAAAATCGATCCGGCCCAGCTACCCGTCCGATACTTCTACATCAAAAAAAGCCATCCGAAATTAAAGCAGCTAGTCAAAAAATTCCCCGCTTTGCTATATAAGAAAGTTTTCGAAAATTCTGCGGTAATAGTATATAAAAAGACATAAATATTTTAGTGTGTAGTTTGGGAGCAATGACCAGAACCACACTTCGCGTTGCCATATCTGGCAGGCGGAATATAAAACCAGTCATTGCTCCCCGGTTGCAAGGCAAAGCCACACTATATCTCGACATCAACACCAGGTGCGGCTAGTCTCCAACCCTGCCCTACCCTCACAATCTGGATCTGGATGTGGTGCCAGGCACCACCCATAAACAAGATTGCATCTGCGGTCAGCTCATCTGCGGTACCACCCCTCATAAAGCAAATGGCCTTACCTTCTTCCATAGGCATATTATCAAAAGGCATATGATTCAAACCAAATACTTCATCATACGCTCTTCGGGCGAAAGCATGCGTGGAGACGAGACTCCACATCTTTAGATCTTCCGCAGACAGAATTAACTCTTCCTTTACATTTGGGAATTTCATTTTTCTTCTCCTTTCCCAAAAAAAGACCATATGCGTAGAGCGATGTTATTATATCAAAACATATATACCGATTGCCAATTACAACAACCTAAACTATAATATGTGTCTAATAAATTTTTACATTTATGCCCGCAGAAAGAGAAAATGTCGCTGTCATTTCGGCCGTAAATAATAGAAGAAAAATAAGTTTCGTCGACCGGGAAGTGGCCATGAATCCGGAAAACGATTACAACCGTATGATCGGCGGACTGTTACTTATGAGTCAAAATCCGGATGGCGAAGAATGTGTGGTACTACAAAGGCGGCAGGTCGATAAAAAAGAATTCCCCGATTGCCTCACGTTCACCGCATCCGGACACGTCAACCCTATCGATTCACGGCGCAACTCGGGCAAACCTATCTGGCAGGCAGCGATTGTACGTGAGGCCGCGGAGGAAGTCGGCTTCGTTCCGGAAGAATTCGATCACATTCTCTCCTTCCAAAGTGTCGAAGACAAAAGTGAAAACAAAGTTAAAAAAAATATTTTCGTTGCTCTGGCAACAGTCGATTCTTCACAACTATCACAGCTTACCTTCGATAAAAAAGAAGTAAAAAGTCTTGAGATGTATCCCATATCAACAATCGCCTCCCA
>CAYMOO010000055.1:0-8020 GCA_964392185.1 uncultured Gammaproteobacteria bacterium | reverse complement strand
TCACAAGGAGCGGCATCCAAGGTGCTCAAATCCCTTTCCGATATATTGAGAGGTAAACAAGGACGGTTCCGCCAAAACCTCTTGGGTAAAAGAGTCGATTATTCGGGTCGTTCGACAATCATCGTCGGACCGGAATTGAAAATCAACCAATGTGGTATCCCCAAAGAAATGGCGCTTGAACTTTTCAAACCACATCTGTTGCATGAAATAATTATTCGTGGTTTGGCCCCGAATTTGAAGAGTGCGAAAAATTATCTTGAACAGAAAGAACCTGTAGTTTATGACATACTCGAAGAGATAATCAAGGATCACCCGGTACTCTTAAACCGTGCGCCGACCCTGCACAAGCTTTCCATTCTTGCTTTTTACCCGGTATTGACCGATTCGTATGCTATCAGACTGCATCCGACAGTTTGTGCCGGCTATAACGCCGATTTCGACGGTGACGCCATGGGTGTTTTCTTGCCGCTTTCCAAAAATGCAATCGACGAGGTCAGTCAAAGAATGTTGCCATATAACAACCTTCTTAAACCGGCCGACGGTTCGCCGATTGTCGTACCTAACAAAGAAATGGCTCTCGGAATATATTACTTAACAACCATCGACAACAACTACATCAACGCCAAGGATGAGGAGCTGAAATGGTTTGAAAGTGAAGAAGAGGCTATCTCCTTCTACAATTTGCAGAAGGTTAAATTGCGCCAGCCGATTCTCGTAAAAATCGACGGCAAAATAACAAAAACAACTGTTGGACGCATACTCTTCAATGAGCAGCTGCCACAGGAATTGAGATTTATAAACCAAGATATCAAACAGTCCGGTATCAAGAGCTTGGTCGTTAAGGCGATCAAACTTTTCGACGACAACAAAAGAGTCGGCGAACTTATCGACAGAATCAAGGAGCTTGGATTCTGGAGCGCGACACTAGCCGGTGGTTTGTCTTTCTCTATCTTCGACTGTGTAACGGTCGATGAAAAAGATGAAATCGTTGCTCAGACCGAGGGCGAAATCGAAAAGATTGAACAAAATTACAATCAGGGACTTTTGACCCTTGAGGAAAAAAGACGCTATGCCAACAATCTTTGGATCGAAACCACAGAAAAACTGGCCGACCTGACCTGGAATGCAATCGGAGAAGAAAACCCGGTCAAACTGAGTATTAAGTCGGAAGGTCCACGTGCTTCACGCGAACAGCTCAAACAGATTTCCGCTATCAAGGGTTTGGTCGTTGATCCTCTTGGTAAAATCATCGAGGTTCCTACAAAATCCAACTATCGTGAAGGACTATCTATCTTTGAATACGTTATCTCAGCCCGCGGTGCTCGTAAAGGTCTTACCGATTCGGCTTTGAAAACCGCCGATGCCGGTTATCTGACAAGAAGATTGGTCGATACCGCCCATGATATGATCGTCCGTATGGATGATTGTAAAACCGAGGAAGGCCTGACTATATCGACTGAGGAGGAACGCGGCGAAAAAATAAAGGAACGCAGTCGCGGCAGATTCGTACTGAAAGATGTTGTCGACGCCCATAAAAAAGTAATCATAAAAGCTGGCGAAGTGATCGATGAAAAAAATCTTGAATTGATGGCGACTCATGACATCAAAAAGATAACCGTCCGCTCCGCACTTACCTGTCAGGCCAGATATGGTATCTGTCAGAAGTGTTATGGACTCGACTTGTCGACCAACAGAGTAGTCGACATCGGAGTGCCAGTTGGAGTTATCGCGGCACAATCGGTCGGTGAGCCGGGTACACAGCTTACCATGCGTGTCCGCCACTTCGGAGGTATCGTTATCTCCGACGTTACTCAAGGTCTGCCTCGTGTTGAGGAACTTTTCGAAACCAGAACGCCAAAAATCGTTTCGCCTATTGCCGAAACCAACGGAAAAGTGAGCGTCAAGGAAGATACCGAGAAAGATGTGTACATCGTAAAAATTACTCCATCCAACAGCAATGAGCAGGAAGAGGAATTTATGATCCCGATGTCCCAGAAGCTCAAAGTGCAAGACGGTGACCTGGTAGGTACCGGCACAGCACTTTCCGAAGGATATCTTGATGTACGTGATGTCCTGTCCATCAAAGGACTCCGCCATGCACAACAATATCTTTTGGATGAAGTCCAGAAAGTATACGAATCACAAGGTATCGCAATACATGATAAACATTTCGAAGTAATCATCCGCAAAATGAGCGATAAAGTCATCATCGACGATGAAGGAGATACTTCGTTTATCAAGGACGAAGTGGTATCGAGAGTACGCTTCGAGGAAGAAAACAAAAAAGTCCTCGCCCAAGGCGGTAAACCGGCAAGCGGAAGAGTTTCGATACTCGGAATCACACGCTCGGCAATATATACTGATTCCTGGCTGTCTGCCGCATCATTCGAACAGACAACAGGCGTATTGAGCTCGGCCGCAATAAAAGGACAAGTAGATTACTTGTTAGGCCTGAAGGAAAATGTTATAATAGGCAGACTTATCCCAGTAAATCAGGAATTAATGGATAAATATTACACTAAATTTTTGAGCAAATATGCCCACAATCAACCAGCTAATCCGCAACAGCCGGAAAAAGCGAACTAAAAAATCGAGAGCCGCGAGCTTGAAGGTAAGCTTCAACTCTATAAAGCGTCGTTATGTCGGTACGCAGAATCCGATGAAAAGAGGTGTTTGTACCGTAGTCCGTACGATGACGCCTAAAAAACCAAACTCAGCTTTACGTAAAGTCGCCAGAGTCCGTCTTTCCAATAAAATGGAAGTCACTGCCTACATCCAGGGTATCGGACACAATTTGGCCGAACATTCGATTGTTATGGTTCGCGGAGGCCGTGTAAAAGATTTGCCAGGTGTTAAATATCATATAGTCCGTGGAAAATTCGATACCGCAGGTGTTGCTAACCGCACATCTTCACGATCGAAATACGGCGCCAAATTTGAGGCCAAAAAACCGGCCGCTTAATAATTCAGTAAAAAAAGATGCCACGACATCCATACAAAAAAAGAACAGTCAGTAACGATTCCGTTCATGATAGTTACGAAGTAGCTAAATTCATAAACTACATTATGGTCGACGGGAAAAAAAGTGTCGCCCGCTCCATCATGTATGAAATAATGGACGAACTCGGAAAAAAACAAAAAGACGAGTCTATGAAAGTCCTTCATAAGGCCATCGCAAATGTATCTCCGGCAGTGGAAGTAAAACCAAGACGTCTTGGAGGTGCGTCGTATCTTGTTCCTACCGAAGTGCGCAAAGAGCGGAAATTGTATCTTGCAATTAACTGGATAATCGAAGCCGCTAAATCTAAACCAAATAAAGAATTCAGGTCATTTAAAAATAAACTGCTTTCTGAAATTCTTGAAGCTTCCAACAATCAGGGAGCTGCGGTTGCTAAAAAGGCACAAGGCGAAAAAGTCGCCGAAGCAAATAAAGCTTTTGCCCACTTAAAGTGGTAATATTCTTCTATGGCACAACAACACTTGGTCACCAAAAACCGTATTGTACCTCTGGATAAAATCCGAAACGTAGGTATTATTGCCCATATTGATTCGGGCAAAACCACAACTACCGAACGTATTCTTTTTTATACAGGAAGATCGTATAAAATAGGCGACATCGACGATGGCAACACACAGATGGACTGGATGCCTCAAGAAAGAGAAAGAGGAATCACCATCGTATCTGCCGCAACCACGACATTCTGGAAATCAATAAGAATCAACATCATCGACACCCCCGGTCATGTGGACTTTACCGCCGAGGTAGAACGTTCGCTCCGTGTTCTTGACGGTGGAGTAGTTGTATTCGATGCGGAAGAAGGCGTACAAAGCCAATCGGAAACGGTATGGAGACAAGCGGACAAATACAAAGTACCACGTATTTGCTTCATAAACAAAATGGACAAACTTGGAGCTGATTTCCAAGCCACCTTCGAAGAAATTCGTGAGCGCTTGGGTGCTCACCCGGTAGCCATGGTTCACCCAATCGGGAAAGAATCAGAATTCAAGGGTGTTATCGACTTGCTTTCCCGCGAAGTCATGGTCTGGGACCAAGATCCGGAAGGAATCAAATATACAATCAGCAAAGACATCCCTGCCGATCTTAAGAACGAAGTAGAAGCAGCACGCGCCAAATTAATTGAGCAAGTGGCCGAAACAGATGATGCCTTACTCGATAAATATCTTGGCGGACAAGAAATAAGTGTCGAGGAAGTCAAAAAAGCCCTTAGAAAAGCTTCGATCGCATATAAACTCGTTCCGGTATATTGTGGTACATCACTCCGCAATAAAGGAGTGCAACCTGTATTGGATGCAATCGTAGATTACTTACCCTCACCTCAGGATCTTCAGATAGTAACCGGACTTAAACCGGGCAGCGAAGACAAAGAGACCAGAAAATTAACACAGGATGAAAAATTTTCCGCACTTTCGTTCAAGATCCAACTTGATCCTCATGTCGGAAAACTCACCTATACCAGAATTTACTCGGGAACACTGGAATCCGGATCTTATGTATACAACGTAAACAAAGGTAAAAAAGAACGTGTCAGCCGCATTCTTCTCATGCATGCCAACCAGCGCGAAGAAATCGATAAAGCTTATGCCGGTGAGATCGTCGCTTTGGTCGGACCGAAAGAATCCAAAACCGGTGACACACTGGCAGACGAAAATAGCCCGATATTGCTTGAACAAATAACCTTCCCGGAACCGGTTATTTCTCTTGCAATCGAGCCAAAAACGAAAGCCGATCAAGAAAAACTTTCCTATACTTTGCAAAGACTTTCCGAGGAAGATCCGACATTCCGGGTTAAGGTCAATCATGAAACATCGCAGACAATTATGTCCGGCATGGGTGAGTTACACTTGGAAATACTTGTCGACCGCATGAAAAGAGAAATGGGTATGGAAGTGAACGTCGGTAAACCACAGGTTGCTTATAAAGAAACAATTACCAAGGACGCAGAAGGAGAAGGTAAGTACATCAAACAGACTGGTGGACATGGTCAGTATGGCCACTGTCTCATGCGTGTAAAACCGAGAGCCCGTGGTGAAGGTTTCTCATACATAAATTCGATCAAAGGTGGAGCTATCCCCTCCGAATTTATCCCATCAATCGAAAAAGGTGTTATCGAATGTATGGAAAAAGGCATTCTTTTGGGATATCCGCTCGTTGATGTTGAGGTAACTGTTTATGATGGAAGTTACCATGACGTTGACTCTTCCGATATCGCCTTTAAGATTGCCGGTTCTATGGCAATGCAGGACGCCTGTAAAAACGCTGGTTTGGTACTTCTCGAGCCTATAATGAAGGTCGAAGTAACCGTACCGGAAAATTTTATGGGAGTCGTCATCGGTGATGTCTCCAGCCGACGTGGAAAAATATTGGCGACAGACAAAAGAGGCCGAGCTACCATTATTAAAGCTTATGCTCCTCTTGCCGAATTGTCTGGATACGTAACCGTACTTAGATCTCTTACTGAAGGTCGCGGTATCGCTTACATGGAACCATCGCATTACGAAGAAGTACCGCAGAATGTAGTAAGACAAATGATGGAGAAATAAGCAGTATGAAAACGGTCGTCTTTTCCGACAGCCATCTTAATTTGCCTTTCGATGAAAAGAAGTATCGCTTTATCGAAGCGATTGTAAAAGATGCCGATAAAGTAATCATCAATGGTGACTTTTGGGAAGGATTACGCATCAGTTTCGACCAATTCATAGACTCACCATACAAACACCTCTTCCCCATCTTGAAAAGCAAAGACACCGTATACATATATGGCAATCACGACGAAGAGGAATTCTCCGATAAAAGAACAACGCTGTTTGCAAACCACACCTCCGAAAGTTACTCATTTCAGGTAAACGGATCGCGACTGGTATTTAAGCATGGCGATCAGTACGCGTTCGTAATCGGCAAAACCAAATCCAAACCGCCGCTTAAAGGCCACCGTAAAGTTATAAGTAATGTAATAAACGCGACCGAAAAAGTAATCATAAGGAAAATGGGCAAAAAAGCTCTTCGGCAAGTCTTGGGAAGATACAATTCCATCATAAAAAACAAAGTCAAAAAAGAACTGAATGCAAACGATATATTTGTCTGCGGACATACTCACCTAGCGGAATTCAATCTAAAAGAAAAATTCATCAATACCGGACTCATCAAGCATGGCCTGGGACAGTATATGGTAATTGAAGGAACGGTTTTGAAGCCTGTCGAGGTATGGTATGATTAGCTTTTGACAATAGGCTGAACGGTAGTATCGGTGTATTTTATTACCGTCAGAATCTGGGAGTTCGGGATATAAATAAGATTTCCGGACTGATCCCTAAGAACCGTTAATCGTAAAGTAATTTTATCGACCGTACCCTCCAGTAAACCTATCTTCACCCTATCTCCTATATTGAACTGATCTTCGACAATGATAAAAAATCCGGCCAAAAAATCTTTTACCAATGTTTGCGACCCCAAAGACAATGCCAAACCGACGATACCGGCGCCCGCAAGAATCGGCCTGATATCGATACCGTAATTTGAAAGGGCGATAAGAAGCGCCACCACTATGAAAATACCGTCACAAATATTTTTGAGAAGGGCTCTTATGGTACGTGTTTTCGATATAAGATGCACTCCGGAAGCATGGCGTTTAACACTGTGAAAGGCAAAATCGATTGTTTTTTTTATCAGCGCCGATAAAATAATCGCGCCGGCAAGAATACCGAGTGAGTACAAAAATTTTATAAGGTATATACTGGGAAAAAAATTTACCTCCATATCACATTTTATAATACTTATATAAAGGGCAAGCCTGGTGATCGTGCGGTCGGGCGGGACAATATTTACGACCATAATCTATAAGCCGGAAAGAAAAATCGTACCATTCCTTTTTGGGGACGATTTCCATGAGGTCTTGCTCTATTTTCACCGGATCCGACTGCTTCGTCAGACCAAGTAAGTTGGAGAGGCGACGAACATGTGTGTCCACCGGAATACCAACTATTATCCCATGAGCGCCACCCAAAACAATATTTGCCGTTTTACGTGCCACACCCGGTAGCTCAAGCATCTCTTCCATTGTTTTGGGTATTTCTCCACCATATTTATCGTGGATTATTTTTGCCGTCATCAGAATATTTTTTGCTTTACTTTTATAAAAGTTTATAGAAGATATATCTTCCTCGAACTGGACCGGATCGGCTTCGGTATAGGATCTGAGCGTCGGATATTTCTTAAATAATTTTTCCGTAGTCTTGTTCACAGCTTTATCGGTACACATTGCCGACAGAATAACTGCGACCAAGAGTTCGAAACTATTGGAATATGTCAGGGCGGTCTTGGCTTCCGGAAATAATTTTTTCAATATTTTTATGATTTCGTTTATATCATTGTGATCGGTCATATGTACAATCAACAACTTTTATCTGCGCAACAAACCGGACAGGATTCCCACATTATACGGTCGTTGGCATAAGCTTTATAAGCTTTTGCGGGAGAAAGCATTGTAAGAAAAAACCGGAAATCGAGATAGCGGCGCATCCACCAGCCATATGTGCCAGTAAATTTGAGGGCACGACTGACATATGCGGCCCAACCCGGCCCGACGGGAACCGCATAAACTGGCTCTTTCTGCACGTAAGGCCTGATAGCAACTTTTTTGAGCTTGGCGGCTATATGCTGGGCGACATAATCTCCGTCTTGCAAGGCCGACTGTGCCATACCGGCATATTTGGTAGCCGCACAATCGCCAACCACATAAACGTTTTCATAACCTTGTGCCTGAAGGTTTTCATTGACGATGACACGACCTTTATCGTCCAAAGTCAACCCGCTTATTTGAGAAATAATCTTGGAGGGACGGACGCCAGCACACCATATAAGTGTCTTCGATTTCATCTCAATATCTTTCATATAAACCTGCTCCAATTCTTCCTTTAATACCCTTCGGTTGAAAAATATGTTTACTCCAAGGCTTTGTAGTCTTTCTCTAATTTTTTCCGATATATCTTCCGGAAACGAAGG
>CAYMOO010000054.1:4643-8163 GCA_964392185.1 uncultured Gammaproteobacteria bacterium | reverse complement strand
TGTATTTGGTGAAAAACTTTTCCGTGTCGTAGATGTTTTGTTTCACAAACCTATTATATAGAAGTTGATTTTAGATTGAAAGAATACGCTCTTCCGTTGTATAACCGGCTCCCGACATAGACGATTCCGCAGCCTTTGGATACGATAACAGCGACCACGTGATAATTTTAATCACTATTACCTTGACGTTTCTTATCCCAGTCCATTCGTGAGCTGTATCGCGATAGAAAATGATCAGATAACGTCAATCCAAGACTGTCATAATAGGCGGCAATATCAGCTTCATTGTCGGGTTCTCCCGCAAGCGAACCACCCAATTGGTGTTGCAACTCGTGAAGCCATTCCTCAGCACCCAGCAAGCCAATTTCATACTGCATTCTCAAAACAAGGTCCGGCCTATATTTCTCCGGGTGATCCTTATAATTCGCAGGCATATAATATCCGCCGACTTCTATACCTCCACCTGGGAATCGACGCATATGAGAAGCAGCCCTCGTTAATTCAAAATCAAGATCTTGAAGTTTCGTTAGTTTTTCTACAAAATAAAACTCACCTGGGGAGTGACCGACTTTTAACGCCCGTGCCATACGGTCGTCTGAGAAGTATTTCTGGGTATCGATTTTATGAGCAATCATCCATAGTCCTTCGAGAATATATTTTTCAAGTGGCGACCTCGATTTGGCAAGCATTTCTTTGTAGGCCTTCTCCTGGAAATTATTAGTGATAGTATCGGATGTCATCAAATACCGTACAGTATCCCGTATGTTTCCCGTATTAGTTATATTACCTATTTCCATCCCGCCTTTTTTTACCTGCTCGATGATACCTATCAAATCCGCAGAATTATATATACCTTGCGAACCCTTAATGTGTTTAGCACGATTAATCAGGTCATACAACTCCTCCCAGGTAGTAGCGGAATGAAATGCCTTATTAAGAGCAGCCAACTCATCGAGAGGCACTAATCTTTCATATCGATTGACCCCTTCTACTTTTACGATCTTCATTCTGCCGTCATCTACCTGGTGTGCTACCCTCCAGCCGTCGTCGACTACACCTTGAGAGTCAGCGATCCGGACAATATTACCCGGCATAAAACGGGATTTATTATTTGGCGACTGGGCGGCCTCGGCTTTATCATCCATATCAAAATTATACATCGCAATCCGTCAGACGGGAAAACTTATTTCCTTCTAGCCGAATCAATTTGACTGTATTTGGTGAAAAACTTTTCCGTGTCGTAGATGTTTTGTTTCATGGATCAATTATATAAAAAGTGATAAAATCAGGTTACGGAATGATCTCTCGGTTGAAGGTACTTTACAATTAAGGAACTGGCTAATAATTACAACTACCCTTAACCGCAAAGGTTAACTTTTTTTACTGTGCTTTTGTGCTAATTCTGGTAGTTTTTCAAGATCAATGATATTATTGTTGGCACCCAAAGTTTTCCTACTCACCCACACAAAACCTTTATTTGGCGTAATAACAGCAATATCAACTGGTCCACCGACTCCAGTTATATCTCCTGGATCCATAAGTATTCCGTCTGAAAATCTTTGAATAGCGCTTGTTGTTTGAATCATTAGAACAGAGAAGTCTATGCTATCCTGTAAATTCATGGTTCCCCAACTGATCGCATACTCCAAACCTGCTAATTCATTTCTAACATTCTCTTCACCGAAATTTTTTACGGCCTGTTGAACAAAATTCAAATTGGAAAGTCTTGGGTCTCGCCCCAGAACAACCCTAGCAATTACATCGATTTGTCCAGCCCATGAAGCACCGTACTCTTTCCCCTTTACTTTACTTGATCTTTTTTGCTCAATAGAACCTGGAACATAAACCGTAAATACTTGGTGACTGCCATCAGGATTATAACCAGCTACTATAAAACCCAGCTGGTCAACACCACCTACACCCTGGCCGACCTTACCATTTTTATCCTTAAATTTAAAAGTAATCCGACCTTCTTCTTGCTTAGTCTCAATCACTTCCAATCCCTTTTGGCTTAATTCTTGTTTTATTTTTTCAGGAAGAGCTTCCAAATCTTTCCTGTAGTTATATCTGCTGTCAAAAAACTTGTAGAGCTTATTTGCTATCTCAGACAGTTCCTCACCTTCCAGCTCATTTTTCTCTTTAAAATCATCGACAAACTTACTAATGTTCTTTAGCACACCACCCTCATCAAGAAATGCAGGTCCTGTTATTAGAAGACCAGCGGATCGACTTATTTGGAAGACTTTAACCGCAGAGTCGCTGCCAACCCTTGATTGTCCTTTACGATTACGAAAGCTTTGCCTGCTATCCGCAGCCAAAACTAATCCATCTGGTGTTGCCGTATTAATTGCTAGTGACATGTTTTTCTTTTAATAAATTAATAAAAATTGGAAAGATAATTAAACTAAGCGACACAACTAAAACGATCTCGCTAAAGCTAAAATTAGTAAATCTCTTTAGTAGAACGAACTGCACAAGCGAACCCTGGAAAAAATCACCAGTAAATTGTTTGATTTGAGTAACGACGGTCGTCGAGCTTGCATCGAGTATGCGAGTGAACCAACTTATCGCAGCCGAATTCAAGGATGTACAGTTGACAGAATTAATAGTTGCAGTTGATTTGACCGTCATATCTTCTATTCCAAATAAAGACATTTGTTGGGGAACTGAGATTTTTTCTTGTTTGTCAGGTAAATGATAGTTTATTGATGTGTTTGCAACGGCACGATTATGATCAGAACGAGTGGAATCAAATAGTCTTGGCAATACCTTGTTAAACGAGTAGTGATCCAATTCTATATTTATATTTAGCATTTGACCAACACCAACAGATGCTAAGTAAATTTCGGATTTCCTAGTCAGAAAGATACTACGAGCTTCACCTGCTTTTCTACTAATCCATTCATCGTTCTCTAAGCGAGAAAGCATATCTACCACACTTTGGAATGAAGTCACATCCATCATATCTTTAATTTCTGAAAACGAAGGACAAATTTGGTGTAGATTATTGAAACGCCAGATTTTTGCTAACAATTTTGCCTGTTTCTTCGTAGGTGCCATAAATTATGATATCAAATCCTTTTAAAGCTGTCAATACAAATGCAGAGCAAAATACAGAGCGGTAGAGAATAGGCCGGACTCTCGACATCAGTAGCTCAAACCTTTCAGGCAAAAAAAATATTAAATTATTGGGATCGAACCCGGGGAAAACTTGATTTTAAGCGGAGATTTTAGAACACAGCAAAATCATTCTCATTTGGAGCGGAGTACGGGATTCGAACCCGTGACCTTCTCTTTGGAAAAGAGACATTCTACCACTGAACTAACTCCGCAAACCTTTTATTATTTTATATTGCGGGAATACCTTGAGCATTTTTGTATGCGAAAGGTATAATTCCGCGATTGGTGAGGAAATTATATACCGAACGTTGCTCTGTTTGCAACTTATTCTATGCAAACGGAGCTTACGGACGGTTATACCCGAAGCGATATTTCCGCGGAGGGTATACCAAATGCTCAG
>CAYMOO010000054.1:0-4543 GCA_964392185.1 uncultured Gammaproteobacteria bacterium | reverse complement strand
TACGGACGGTTATACCCGAAGCGATATTTCCGCGGAGGGTATACCAAATGCTCAGCTATATTCGAAATACGCGGTGGAGATGGCGGTTGTCGACTGATCGATTAATGTATCAGAGATCACCGGCTGGAACACCACCTTGGGCCGTGAAGTGAGGGCTACTTTCCGGAAATGGAACTCAGACAAAGCGCTCAATTTCTCTTGCTCCAACATTCCAAACTGCACCAAATACTCGAGTGCCACCGTATATGCCGATGGATTATGCGACACCATGCCCGTCTGCTGGTTTACGAGGAGCTCTCTCATAATCTGCAGTTGTTCCGGATCGGAAAAACCCAACGGGTCAAAATAATAATCGGGTAATTCACAATATATAGCCGTCAGATAATTCGCCGCCGGATGATGATTGCTCACATTCAGCTGCTGGAATATATCTTCCGGTTCCAGATGTCTCAAAAGCAACGACTCATGCATCGGGCCAGGGATGGAGATTTTATTTTTGTTTGCATTTCCGACCATCACGAGTTGCTGTATATTCTCGGTATTATCCACTCTTTTTCTCAAGGGATACGGCTGCCAATAAAGGTTTACGTACGTCCGCTCATCAGTTAGACTATCAAGAACGGTATAATATTCCTCGTGTTTCCGTGCGGCATGAGGGCAGAAAAGGGGGTCGGCTGGGTCGGCCGCGCGTCCAAGTGTCGCTCCCAAAATCTCCGAAGTCAAAGCTTCCGCATCTCGCTCAAAACCGCGCACTTGCCGATTTACAAAAAATCGCCCCACCGGGATATTGCCGAGTGTATAGTCATACAAATTTTCCCGCGTTATAAGAGGCAGCTGATCGATTGTAGCTATTCTTTTACGTTCTGTACCATTTTTATATATTATGTATCCGTCTTCCATTGAGCCTTTATCTTTTGATAAGTTGAATATTGTACCTCAAAATAGCATAAATTGCATCAAAGGCGTCTTTGACACCGATTTTTTTACCCTCCTTATACGTTCTGCCGAAGTACGACACACCCACCTCAAATATACGTATACCACTTACGCGTGCGACAATTGCCGTCACTTCCGGCTCAAAACCAAACCGCTGGCTTTGTAGCTTCGGAGCAATATCTCTTACAAGCTGGCCCCGGAATACCTTATAACCCGTCTCCATATCGGTCAGGTTGAGATTGGTCAACATATTAGATAGTAAAGTCAAAAGCACATTCACCACATAGTGCCAAAAATAAAGCACTCTATGCGGCCGCTCCGATATAAATCTCGACCCGTATACCACATCCGCCCGGCCCGAGACGATAGGCAAGAGGAGAGCCGGATAATTTTCCGGATCGTATTCGAGATCGGCATCTTGTATAAGCACCACATCGCCCAACGAAGAAATTATTCCCGTGCGCACGCCCGCGCCTTTTCCATAGTTTTTACTTTTTGTTATCAGTCTGATATTCGCTTCTTCGTCCGCCTTGGCCGCGTACGATCTTACGATGGCGGGGCCTTCATCGGTCGAGCCATCATCGACAACAACAATATCTTTTTTTAACCCGAGCGTATCGGCTGCCATTACTTTTTTCAATATCTGTCCGATAGTCGCCGCTTCGTTATACAGCGGTATTATTATGGAGACTGTTTTATATGACATTTCTTATATACCGAACGTAGCCATTTTTGCCAGCATTCACAAAAATGTGCGTACGGACGGTTATACCTTTCGCAATTTCATGCGATAGGTATAAACGTATTAATATCGGCAGGTGGCGCGATAGGAAGGGCTCCCGACAGCGCGCCGCGGGCATTCGAGCGAGCACTGGCGGGAGGGAAAATCGCGACGGAATCTGCCGAAAATCAGCTCTTCCACCCATCCGGATTCTTCTTATACCACTCAACCAGGGTCCGCACCGAATCCTCAAGACTCCGTTTCGGCTCCCACTTCAACACGTTCTTTATTTTTTCATTGGAAGCATAAAGCCTCGCCGGATCTCCAGAGCGGACTTCGCCGCCTTCGATTGCAAAACTCACTCCGGTCACTTTTCTCACTTCCTCAACAATTTCCATGACCGAGTTGCCCTTGCCCGTTCCCAGGTTGAAAACATCCGAAGCGCCCCCGCCGCCCAAATAATCCAAAGCGGCCGAATGTGCTTCGTTCAAATCAACAACGTTCACATAATCGCGTATTGGCGTACCGTCCGGGGTATCCACCTTCGGGCAGACCAAATGAAATTTATCTATCCCCAAAGCCGCCCGGACCGCATTCTGCATCAGATGGAACGAAGGATGCTTCGAGTCGCCGATCAGGCTATCGTCCGATGCGCCGCAAACATTAAAATACCTCAGCGCCACATATCTCAAACCTTTGAGTTTCGAGTACCAATTTATTATCGTCTCCGCCATTCTTTTCGATTCGCCATAAGGGCTTATCGGAGCGAAAGGATGTTTCTCGTCTAGAGGTACATACTTCGATTCGCCATAAAGAGCGCAGGTTGAAGAAAATATCAGTTTGTCGATTTTGTTCCGGCTCATCGCCTCGACTACGTTCAATACGCCATGTACATTGTTGGAAAAATACCACTCCGGGTGCTTCATCGATTCGCCAACGTTGCAAAAAGCGGCATAATGGATAACGGCTTCGATATTTTTTTCTTTTTCGAATATAGGGGAGATATCGCCGGTCAAATCGATCTCATAATATCGCAGTTTTTCTTTACCGTATTTTTGCTGAAGCAGTTCAAGCGGGCCGCGGTAGCCGCGGGCGAAGTTATCGAGCGCTACTATCTCATAACCTTTCTCAAGAAATAAATACGTCCCCACAGAGCCGATATAACCTCCGGCCCCGGTTATTAGAATTTTTTTCATATATCAATTATATCTTATCTTTCTTTTTGCTTAAGTAGACGATCAGCTCACCGACGAACCCGGTCATGATTATCTGTATACCGACTATCATAAGAAGCACAGCAAACTGCAGAAGCGGGCGGTTGTAAAGAAGTTGATAATAAACAAGTCTTTCAAATGTAAGATAAAAGGCAATCAAAAATCCGAGACCGAAAAAAATTCCGCCGATACTGCCGAAAAACAAAAGCGGTTGCTCCGAGTAACGGAAAAGGAAATAGGCGGTAAATGTATCCGTAAGCCCGGTGAAAATTTTCATGACACCAAACTTAGACACTCCGGCATGCCTGGGGCGGTTGTGGATTTTCACTTCGGTGACCCTATATCCACTCAAAAACACATGAATGGGCAAAAAACGGAAGTTGTTACCATAAAATACCGTTTCCTCCAAGACTTCCCGCTTCATCGCCTTGAGGGCGCAGTTGACATCGGTAAAAGGCGATTTCATCGCCCATCGGGCAAACGAATTGGCAACCGATGAGTATATTTTTATGAGTTTATGGTCGTCGCGTCCGTCACGGATACCGTTGACGAAATCATAGCCCTCATCTATTTTTATCAGAAGTTTCGACAAATCCTTCGGATCGTTTTGCAGGTCGGCATCCATGAAAACAATTATCGAACCGCGGGCATGCTCGATCCCGGTACCGATAGCCACACCTTTTCCTCGTCTGCGTTTATGGCTATAAAGATGGACATGTTTGCCATACTCGTGGTGGGAGGTTATTTCATCGCGTGAAGCATCACTTGAACCATCGTTCACCAATATCACTTCAAACTCGCGTCCCAGCTTATGTACCTCACCGACAAGCTCGTCGATAATTTTCCCAAGATTGCCCGCCTCATTGTAGAAGGGGATAATTATGCTTATCATTTTTATTAAATTTTTTTATATATCTCAAAATCACTGTCTTCATAGATCGGCTTAAAGTCCGGGTTCTGCAAAAGGTCGCTATAAAACGCCTGCGTAAGCCGGTCCTTGGCTCTGGATTCTATTTTTTCCAGAATCACATATTTTGCCTTTCTATAGATTCCTTTATCTACTATTATATCACTTTCGCTCATCCCGGCGCCCTCAAAACCAGTATCATAGAGAAAATCGTAAAAATACCTCCTTTGGGTAAAAAAGGGAGCTATCCGTGCAGTCGTCGAAACGGGTATATTTTCGTCTTTAAGCAAGTTTTGCCAGTGGGCGATTGTTGTCAATTTCTTTTCGTTGAGTTTGCCGAAATAAAACGGTTCATGCACCAGCTTTGTCGGCAGCGGATCGTGCCAATATACCGAAATGAAAGACAATATAATATAAAGCGTCAGGACAATATGGCTGATTCGCCGGTACTTATTCACTCTATAAATACGGGTAAAGCCCGCGATTGCCGCAAAAAAAAGAAAAGGGGTAAGCACGGCGTTGTAATGGTAGTATATCGCCCTCATATTGCCGTTGGTACTCAATACATTCATCGCCAGTTCCGGAAGTATCGCCGCCGCCTCAAATGGTGCAAAAATCAGCAAAACAGCCGCCGGCGCCAGAATGGAAATAAGATATCTCAACTCATCATAACGCAAGATTTTTTCGAAAATATATTGCGGCTGCTTTATAATAGCAAACACTACCTCAAGCGGCGTACTCCCCAGTTCGCTGAAAAATTTGATC
>CAYMOO010000053.1:0-8189 GCA_964392185.1 uncultured Gammaproteobacteria bacterium | reverse complement strand
TAGACTTTCTCTCCTCACCTCTTATACAAAAACAAACCAAAGAATCGGCTGAGCATATTATTGAGGCTCTGATATTTTTTTTACGATCCGAGCTAGTCGCTGGCAAATATTCCTGCCATGAAGTGCTGAAGAAATGTTTTACTACAAAAGAGCTGCTTATATCTAACAATCTCAATCCTCAGTTGGCAGTCGACAACCTTTTGTTTGACGTCAGAAGAGCCATCGGGTACTGATCTATTGACTTTAATGCATGTTTTCAGCTAGTATAAATACTATGAAAAGAGGTTTTACTCTACTTGAGTTGGTTGTCGTCATGGCTCTGGTTGCCCTACTTGCCAGTCTCGGACTGAATTCTTACGCCGGGGCACGCAAATCCGGGAGAGACGCCAAACGAAAAGCCGACCTCAGAATAATTCAAAATTCTCTCGAACAATATTATACAACCTGCGGATTGAGTTACCCAACTCCAGCTACGGGAAATAAATATATTAGCGTTATATGTTTGGCACCATCTTCGGCTATTCTACCCACCGTTCCTCCGGATCCGAATCTTACACCTTATAATTGTGTGGGTTGTGGTGCGAATTCGTATCAGCTATGCGCCACTCTGGAAAATCAGACGCCGGCCAATTATTGTATTTCCAATCAACAGTAATTTATGCAACAAATCAAACAATCGGTACGTGGATTCAGCCTTCTTGAGATGCTGGTCGTTACCGCAATCATAGGTTTGCTGGCCTCGACGATGGTGTTTTCGTATTCCCAGTTTGTACGTCAGTCACATGATGCAAGAAGAAAAACAGATCTTGAAAATATAAGAGCGGCACTTGAGCAGTACCGGTCAAACAATAATCAATATCCGGCTACAGGATCTATTGATTTTGCGACACCCGGAAGTCTTTGTGATCCGGGAGGTTGTGCGGCTGGTGTATACATGCAGAAGCTACCACAGGATCCTAAAACTGCCAATACTTATTGGTATCAAGTCAGCGGCGGGAACAACGATTATACTCTTTGCACTTGTCTGGCTGGTGGCGGTACGCCCGGAACCGGTAGTTGTGGTCCCTGCCCGTCAGCTAATACCTGCAATTATTGTGTCGGTCCTTATGGACAGAAGTAAACTAGTCTCCGGTTTTTCGATGATCGAAATTTTGGTGGTGGTGATTATTATTCCGATCATTACCGGTATCGCTATCTCGAATTTTAATAAGCAAACACAGGAAGTGATTCTAGAGAAGCAAGCGGAAGCGATAATAGACGCCTTGGAGCTTACCAAACGCAAATCATTAGCTACAGATTTGGGGCTATATGCCGGCGCCTGCCCGAATTTTGGCGGTTACCGTATAACTTTCACCCCTGCATCACCCTATACGGGTTACAGTATGAATATATGCTGCGGCGGAGTTTGTAATAGCGGCGTCGCTACCTACACTATAAAAACAGGCCTTACCGTTACCATATCCGGACCCAACCCTATCCAGTTTAAGGCTCTTGACCCGGGTACTACCGCTGCGGTTAATACCGTAATTACCGTTAGAAATCCGGTTTCTATAAGCAAGTGTATATCGATAACCATTACCCCGCTCGGAATTATAAGTAGAGGTCCGAAAGTATCATGCTGAAAAAGCTATTTATCCGCTCAGGTTTTTCGATGGTGGAGGTACTCGTATTTGTAGTTGTGGTGAGTATTTTTTTCACTTCCGCAGCTTCCATATCTTCTTACATGATCAGAGCCGCAAAAATTAATGAAAGAAAAATTATGGCCACAAGATATGCCGAAGAACTGTCCGAATGGATGCGATCGGAAAAAGAGACGGACTGGGTGGCTTTTGCTTCCCATAGTGATGTGTCTGGTACGACACAGCATTGCTTCGGAACATTGTCGTGGTCCAGCGGCTCCTGTAATATAAATACTGTTTTATCGAGAAGAGCCTATCTGAAACAGGTAAAGGATCCAAGTAATTTTGTGTATCAGGTGGAGATAAGTATCGAGGTTTATTGGACGGAAGCGGGTAAAGATTATACTGTTCCTTTGAAGACGACTTATTCGATTTGGGAGACGGGAGTCTCGCCTACACCATAAAAATGGCAGAAAAAAATAAAAAAGGATTTACATTAATAGAAACAATAGTGGTAATGGCCGTAATTGCCCTTATATTGCCGGCGCTATTTAGCATAGTTTTCGCCATCTTGAAAGAGCAAATAAAATTGTACAAGATAACCGATGTCAAAAGACAAGGAGATTATGCATTGTCTATAATGGAGAGCGGAGTTCGTAATGTCGCCAAAGAGATATATACCGCCCCGCTTCCCGGCGGAGTTTTGATGTGTAATACAACAACGGCCACTCCGCAGGCAAATCCATATTTTTATGACGATCAAGGAAATTGGTTCCGGTATTATTTGAACGGCAATGCACTCGCTCGCGAAACGAGCACGACCGGTTCGACCAATATAACATCCGGATCTGTAACCATATCCGGTCTGTCAGTTTCCTGTACGCGCTCTGCCACATTTTCTCCCCCGGTAATATCTATAAGCTATACTGTCACCGCCAATCCGGTAAGTACGCGAACGGAAGAAAGGGCGCAGATGACATATCAAACCCGGATACAGATGCGGACATATTAGGCCTGCGACAGCACTTGACTTCCCGTACACTTTTCATGATACTTAAATAATATGAAAGACAGCATATCTATTGAAATAAACGATAAGTTTACAAGGATGTGTGACGCAAATATAAATGGGGGCAAGATCGAGCTTATGTCTTTGGGAGTTAAAGAAACGGCACCGCTTTATTATTCCAACATCAACGATGTGGTCGTAGAAAAGCAGGCGGAAGTCATCTCCCGACTTTATAGCAACCTCAAACTGACACAAAAAAATGCCCGGATCGTTATCCCCGATGCATATACTTACTCTCAGATTGCCGAAATGCCGAAATTGAAAGAAAAAGAACTTCTTGCTGCAATAAAATACCAGGCCGATGAGTTTATACCTATGCCTATTAACGAGACCAGCCTCGATCTGGAAGTAATCATGGAAGATGAGGTGAATAAAAAGACTATACTCCTTATAGTCGCTTCACCAAAAACACTTGTCTCGAATATCGAAAAAACAATCACGAGAGCCGGACTGGTACCTTTTTCATTGGAAAACGAATTAAGCTCCGTAGCTCGAATGTACTCGGAAATCCTCAAACCGCAAGGAAAGGGGTCGATGGTTTTGAATATTGGATTGAACACTACTTCGATCTATGTATTTGACGGTCTAAAAAATTTGTTGAGACTCTCGCGTACCTTCAATATCGGTCTAAATTTATTTCTTAAGGATATAGCGATCAATATGAATTGGGATGATGTGCGAACCGCCGAAGCTTTAAGAACAATAGGTTTGGCCGAGAATGCTTCTTATAATATTTCGGAAATAGTCAATCCGATCCTCACTGAACTATTTAATGAGGTTGAAAAAATAATGATCTTGGCTAAAGACCGACATTCGATCGCGGTCGACACTATACATCTTTGTAATTTTGAGGGAGCCATCGCTCATCTTCCTGAAGCTATAGAAAAAAGATTTTCGATAAAAACTTCCCAGTCGAGATTAGATAATCACCTAATTCCCAATCAGGTTTCAAATGCATTTGTAAAAGATTTATCGTCATTTATGTCTGTTATCGCGGCCAATATACAATGAAAAAAAGAATAAATCTCTTTATTAAGACGCGTAAAGAGGTCGTTTCTCCCAGAACAAAACAGCAGATTTTGACCTTTGGCACCGTCTTCGCAGCCGTTATATTTGTTGCTTTTTTGATAGCCACATTTTTGCAGTTTCAGGTAAATAACGAAAAGAATGCCCTATTGGCGGAAAAACAGCAGATACTTGAATTTACACTGAAAAATAAAGATATTGTCGGTAAAATGTCGTACTTTTCCAATAAATCCGATCAGCTGCAGACATTTCTTAAAGACGATGCGCAATTTTTGCCTTATTACAATCTTTTGAAAGAAGCCCTGACATTCCAGAGTTCTGCGGAATTTACCCCTGTTTTGGAAAGTCTTGTTATAGATAAGTATAAACATACCGATTTTACCGTAAGATTCGACTCATACGAGCCAGCTTACGCTTTTTTCAAATATATGGAGTCGGAGACCTTTCTTGAAAATTTCAACGAACTTACCCTGGTCGGGTTTTCATTGAACAATACCGGCGCCGGTGAGTCGAAGGGTTATCAGTTGCAATTCAAGGGTAAATTCAAGCCTATAAACTAAAATGTTAAAAGATGCCAGATTGAACGATTTGATAAAAGATAATTCCTCCATCTTGGCGGTAATTATCGCTTTGCCGGTGGTAATAATATTATGCGTTATTTCCATAAACGGGTACCTGAATGCAACGACCGAACGCGACATGTTGAGTCAGGAGCTTGTCGGCTTGCGCATGTCTGCCGACACTGTCCGTAAAAACGAACAACGGCTTCAAGATAAGATTGATAACTATAATCAAGTTCTCGGCATGATAATCCCAGAAAAAGAAGATTATTTTACGATAATATTCGCACTTGAGAAAATATCTCAAGATACAGGGTTCAATATCATTAAATACGATATAACGTTCACCGATGTTAAAAACGACAAATTATCGCTGGATGTGGAAGGCTCGGGTGACTTCGACGCCTTCCTTACTTTCTTGCGCGATTATCAATATCAGGGGAACAGACTGATAACCAATGAAAAAATCGAACTTACCGAAGCGAACGAAGGCAGGACGAGGTTGTCTTTGAATTTTTATCATAAAGCTTTGTCCGGCTTGGCGGAAACAATAAAGCCCATTTCCCAGAAAGATGTTGCACTGATAGATACTATAGAAAGTAAAGTGTCAATAAGCCTGAAAAATGATCTTGATGAAAATGCGATCAAAAGTTATGATACGAAAGACAATCCTTTTTAGCTTTTTTTGGCTTTGGTGAAAAGAAGCAGTTTTCTTATACCTTCGGAAATCTCGGCTCCACGAGTGCGCCAGTATTCGAATCTTTCCGCATTCATAGTTACCTGATTTTCTTTAAGGTTCGGATCGTATGAACCGATTTGTTCCAGATAAGAACCATCGCGTTTTTTGCGCTTGTCGAGCACGATTATACGATAATAAGGTTTTTGTTTTTTTCCGAATCTGGTTAGTCTGATAGTTGCTGCCATAGTCAACAATTATATATGTTTTATTCTAATTTTTCCAGTGCTTTTTTGGCGGCGTTTTCCTCGGCCATTTTTTTGGAAGTGCCTTTGCCGGTAGCTACTGCTTTATCCTGAATCGATACTGAGACACGGAAGGTTTTTTTGTGCTCCGGGCCGGTTTCTTCGAGTAAAGTATAAATCGGCAGAATTTTGTATTTCGACTGGGCATATTCTTGGAGACGGCTTTTGGGAGACAGATAAAGTTTTTGTTTGACTATCATCTCCAGTTTATTTTCAAAAAGAAATCTGAGTACAAATTTATACGCCGCATCGAAGTTTTGGTCGATAAATATCGCTCCAACGAACGCTTCGAAACAATCGGCGAGCAGATTTATATTTTCCCGTCCGGCACCCTGCTCCTCCCCTTTGGAAAGATAGAGATATTTCCCTAAGTTGAGCTTTAAGCCAACTTCGGCCAGGCTTTCGGTGCGAACAATCGCCGCTTTTATATCGGTATAATCGCCTTCTTTCAGATCGGGGAAGTGCTTATAAAGATACATGGAGGTGATAAGAGAAAGGACGCTATCCCCCAAGAATTCTAGTTTTTCATTGGATGGGAGCTCGAATGTTTTGTGCTCGTTCAGATATGAGCGGTGAATAAAAACGTTTTCCAGAAGTTTTTCGTTTTCGAATTTGATGCCTATCTCGTTTTCAAGTTGGGTAAATTTCATTTTATTTATTATCTTTTTTTTCAACTTCCTCTTCGATTTGCTTAACAACCATTCCCAGCACGGCGTTTACAAAAGCATAAGATTTTTCGCCGCCGAACTGTTTGGCTAGCTCCACCGCCTCGTTTATGATTACTTTTTGTGGCTCTGTTTTTTCGATTATTAGTTCGTAGACGGCCAAACGCAGTATGGACAGATCTACTTTGGCGATACGGTCGAGCGGGAATTTGGGTGCATATTTGGCGATCAGATCGTCGATGTTCTTTTCGTTTTCGATAACTTTAAGGGTTTTTTCATCCGTGGCGTTGAGGAAGTTCGCCGGATCCTTCGTAAAGGTGTGGGAAAAAAGGTTTTGTACTATAATAATGCGTTTATGATGCCTTGGATCCATGCCGGGAGTCTATTGTTAACTCTTCCCGCAATATTTGCATATCCTGTGGGGAAGTTTTGTTTTACCGCAATTTTCGCATTTTACAAGTTGTGAAAAGCTTTTTACTCTTTCCGCCATTCTTTTCCCTTTCCGGCGGGTCGAGTGTTTTCTTTTTGGAAGTGGTGTCATAAGATATTTCGTATATTATCAAATCCCAACCCTAAAAACAAGAGATACAAGGTCTAATCTCTGGCCACCTCCTGGGCCCTGAATTTGTCGATTTTTGAGCGGAAATGAGCGAGTTCGGGTATATTATGATGAGAAAGGAAGTAAACGACGGCGTTTTTTACCTGTTTTATAAATTCGGTATCGGAAAAATCAGCCATTTTCAGATCTAAATAGCCCGATTGCTGCATTCCGTATATCGTACCCGGCCCGCGGAGTTTCAGGTCGTATTCGGCGAGCCTCATGCCGCTATTGGTCGAGGCGAAATATTTGAGTCTTTCCATGCTGTGTGGTTCGCGGACATCGCTGAAAAGTAAGCAATGGGATTGCATCGTACCCCGCCCAACTCTCCCCCGCAATTGGTGCAGCTGGGCCAGGCCGTATCTTTCGGCGCCTTCTATCATCATAATTGAGGCATTGGGCACATCTATACCCACCTCGACAACGCTTGTCGAAACCAGAATATCATAAGATTTGTTATTGAACTCATCCATTATCGTCTCTTTTTCTTTGGGTTTCATTTTTCCATGAAGAAGAATGAGCTTCAGATCGGGGAACACTTTTTCTTTCAGTCGTTTGAATTCGGCTGTCGCCGCTCTTATCGACTTCATCGTTTCTTTTTCCGATTCCTCAATAAGCGGGCAGATGATAAACACCTGACAACCCGTTTCCTTGATCTGTTTTTTTATCCAGATGTAAGCATCGTCTCTTTTGTTTTGCGATACGAGATATGTTTTGACAGGCAGCCTGCCTTTGGGCATTTCGTCGATCACCGACAAATCGAGCTCGCCATAGAGAGTGAGCGATACGGTGCGCGGTATTGGAGTGGCCGTCATCGTAAGAAGATGCGGATTCACGCCTTTTTCCTTGAGATTGGCCCGCTGGGCGACACCAAAGCGGTGTTGCTCGTCTATTATTACCAAGCCGACGTTTTTGGGCATTACATTTTTGGTCAGTATCGCTTGAGTTCCGATAACAATATCGAAGTCTTCCTTTTGTTTGAGCATTTTTTTTGCTCCCGTTTGCAGTCCGACTTTTATCGGATATTTGGCAAACAATTTTGCAACGGTATTATAATGTTGTTCCGCGAGAATTTCCGTTGGCGCCATGAGGAGAGTTTTGAAGCCATTGATGAAAGCCGAGTATGCGGCGATTGCAGCCACTACCGTTTTACCGGAGCCGACATCGCCTTGTACGAAGCGGTTCATGGGTGTAATTTTTCCAAGATCGCTTAGTATTTCCGCCGTCACCGTCTCCTGAGATTGGGTGAGCTTGAAGGGAAGGTGTTTTATGAAGGATTTTATTTCCGATGAGTCCGCGCCGCCTTTGGTGAACGGCGTCGTCACCGACTCTTTTTTCCATTCGGCGCGGATGAGGGCTGCCGATAACTGGATAAGGAATAATTCATCGAACGCAAGACGTTTTTTGGCGGTTCGGATCTCATCGTGCGAGCGGGGAAAATGGATAGAGAGCAAGGCGTCCCATATACCCGTCAGCTTATTGTATTCGCGGATTTGCCGTGAGAGAGATTCGGCCGGCTTTTCGGCCTCGCCCGCCGATTTTACAGATTTAAGGACATAATATATTTTTTCCCTGATGGTTTTTGAAGAAATGCCGTATGTTTCCGGATAAATGGGAACCAAACGGCCGGTATGCAACAACTCTTGCCCGGGGAATTTTATTATTTCGTAC
>CAYMOO010000052.1:0-8365 GCA_964392185.1 uncultured Gammaproteobacteria bacterium | reverse complement strand
AGACTGGCTACATTATTACCTTTTTAATTTCGCTGATGTTGTTTTTTAGATTGGTGGCTTATGTGACCGAAAGTGTGAGGATGCATTATGTATTCGAGAATAAATCAACTCGAGACTGGCAAAAAGTCGTAAAATATCTGGATGCTAATATTAAAAATGGAGATGCCGTAATATATTACGCTTACTATATTAAATATCCGATTGAATATTATTTTCATAAATATCCCTCGAAATACATATTCGACGAAAAAGAAGCGGCATCCGCCAAATACAATGTCGGCGGCGGTACGAAACTCCCCGAGCCAGATATAAAAAAAGTCGATGGTCTCAAAAAAAATTATAAGAGGGTGTGGGTGATTTTGTCTTACAACGAATTTGACTGGCTAGACAGAAAGAAGCAATGGCAAGAAATAGAAGAAGAACTTAGTCACCATTTTTTATTACGTAACGATCTTAAATTCGACGAAATAGGGGTTCAGCTTTTGGAAAATAAAAGAATTATGGAGTAATTCAGAAACTTCCGTCGATGTTCATTTTGTAGGCAGGGTCGTCGATAAATTTTTTTATCTCGGCCGGAATAGTCTTTGGATCGAATCTCACTTTTAGAAGATATCCCTGAGCTCCTATGGAAAATGCCTGCTCTATAACATTTTTGTCACCTAGGTTTGTGATGCGAACAACAGGTATATTTTTTGTGTTTTCGTCGGCTTTTAGTCTTTTCAAAACTTCGATTCCATTAAGTTTGGGCATCATTATGTCAAGAAGAATCAGGTCGGGTTTCTTTTGAGATTGTATCAATCCTTCTTCGCCGTCTTCGGCACTCAGAATATTGTAGCCCTGTTTTTTGAGAGTGTATTCGTAAATTTCTCTTATAAACAGATCATCTTCGACTATTAATATCGATTTTTGTTGATTGTCTGTCATGGATTTATAGGTAATGAAAAACTAAAGGTCGAACCTCGGTTTAATTCGGATTTAACCCAAATCGAGCCGCGGTGCATGTCTACTATAGATTTAGAAATGTACAGTCCTAGTCCGTTCCCCTTTGATCCCTGCTCAAGTTTACCAGAAACGCGGAAGAATTTTTTGAAAAGATGCGGAATAGCCTGAGGTGGTATACCTTCTCCTGTGTCTGTTATGTGAGTGATTACATTCCCATCCTTTTCCTCTATAGCAATAGTAATGGTGCCGCCTGACTTAGTGTACGAAATAGCATTTGAGATCAAATTATCTAACACTTCCATAATGCGCACAGAATCTACAGGAATTTTGGGTATCATGGTTGTCGGCGGTTGAAAGATTAAAGATATTTTTTTGTCAGAGGCTCTTTCCGACATTCCCTCTATAGCTTGGCGTACCATATCTATCCAATCCGCCTGTCCTTCGTTTACGGTAAAGACTCCCCGCTCGATTTTTGAAACGCTCAACAGATTTTCTATCAAGCTAAGTAATTGAGCAGTGGAGATCTGAATCCTACTGAGGAATTTTTTTTGGGTTTCGTCGAATTTTTCTCCATTTTCGTCCATGAAAATAGATAAATACCCGCGGATGGAAGTAAGAGGAGTTCTAAGTTCATGAGCGGCCATCGAAACGAAATCAATCTTCATCTCTTCAAGCTGATGTTCGGCGCTCACATCGTGGAGAGTTATAATCCAGCCGAGATCGCCATTTTTATCCTGTTTTATTCTGGCGGTTGTTAGGTCGATATAGGTTTGCATACCGTTTTTTCCAGACAAAAGTAGCTCCGATTTGGTGTAGGATATACCCGACTCGTTAGGTATGGTGGTTGGGCAGTAGTTGACATAGGGAATTACTAAGGAATTTTCATATATTGTCAAAATCGATTCGATATATTTGCCTATCGCCTCATTGGATTTATACCCTGTTATACGCTCGGCAGCCGAATTGAAAATTTGGATCACCCCATTGCGGTCGACGGCGATGACGGCGTCCATAACATATGTTAGTGTCGTTGAGAGTTTGTTTTTTTCAACCGCCAGTTCATGGGTACGTGCGGTAATCTCTTTTTCCACCCCCTGTTTTGCAACTACTAGCTCGTTCTGCTTTATTTCCAGATGATCCGTAGCCTCGTTCAAAAAATCAGATATCTGGCTGAATTCGTCTTCGGTTGCCAGGTTTATTTTACTTTTTAGGTCACCGGAATCTATTTTTCTTATCCCCTTAAATATCGCCTCCAATGCGAAAGTCGAAGTAAAAATAAGATGGATCAGAGCCGTCGAGGTAAGTATGAGAGTGGCTATTATGAAGCTGAATGACGCTTTTTTGATTTCTTCCAGATGTTCTAATATTACTTTTGTTTCGACTACGGAGCTTGAGTTGGTGAAATAAGACTCAATAAGATCGGTCTTTGTAAAGAAATAATAGTTAAAAAAAACTATAAGAATAGCTATCAGCGAGAATGTTGAGATTAGAAGCAATCTGTAACGGCGGCTGTATCTTGTTTTCATTTTATTATTTGGTTGCCGGTAGTTTTGTTAATCCAAACCAAAAACAGAATAATCCTACTATATATAGACCGTGTTCTATTATTTCAAATGTTTCGCCTTCAAATACAGGGAAGAATTTTTGACTTTCTATAAGAAATTCTCCCATATGTGCCACCGTGAGTGCGGTTGTTGCGGTCACGGTCCAATAGATGAATTTTTTTACATTCGTGTTTGTTAAGTAAACTGATTTTATACGCACCATAGTGACTGTCCAGAAAAGAAGCGGTAAGGTAAGAAAATGTTCTATACCCTGATCCGTCAGATATTCAAACCACTTCGCAAGCGGCGTTTCCGCTTTGAATATAAAAGGTACCACCATAAGAGTTTGATTGGGCTTTATATTTGCCTTATCTCCACCTTCCTCATTCGATATAAAATTATCCAGGAAATAATATGAAATTATTTGAGCAAGATAGAAAATGAGATGGCGTGTCCAGGTATCTGCCACCGACTCGGAAAAGTTAAGTATCATGGGGAGCATAAACAGAAGCTGCATGACAGTATACATGTATTTATCTCGCCTCGATTTAAACCTTCCCCACGCATAAACATTCAAACCGAAAGATATAATTAGGCTTATGACTTTAAGTATTTGTTCTATGCCCATGTAGTAAATAAATAGCAGGTTCCGGGACGGAATACAACACCAATCATGAGCGGTCCGACCTTATAAGATCATCTACGGCAGAAAGATATGCACTATTTCCTTTTTTATTTTCCAAAAGCCAGAATTCGCAACCCCATAATAATATCGTATCGAATCCGGCACTTTTTGTCTTAATATAGTTTTCCTTCATGAGTGTATTGTTAATGCTGGCCGATCGTACTCGCGTAAACTTATTTTCCCATGGCTCGGCTTGTAGTTCGGTTATCCATATTTTTTTATTGCAACCGGTGAGACAGCTTTTTACCTTATTTAATCCACCTTCAGGGCCCCCGTATAGACCCAGATAAGGTACCCGGTAGTATAGATCCAAACCGATTATATCTCCATACTCAAGGGCGGTTCTGAAACTATTACGTGATTTGAGGCAGTTTGCCCAGACCGATATCAAAACCGGACGCTGGTCATGACTTTTTATCAGTGAAACCTCCTTGGCTAATATATTTTCCGATACGGCATTGTTTTCTGGTCCGCTTTTGTCAAAAGGCTCGTTTTCTATCTGCCAGGTTTTAATACATTCGTACTTTTTCATTCTTTCAAACATTGTGTTTACAAAGGTCAATAAATTGTCCTCCAAAGAATCGGGAGATTCCTTTACCCATTGAGGCAGGTGGAATTCGGGCCAGCGAGGAGCTTTCATGCCTATGGTGAGGCATACCGGTTGGTTGTATTTTTCGCACTCAGACAGTAAAAAATCAATCTGATCGAAATTCCACGTATTTTTCTGTGGTTGTATTTCGTCCCAATAGCAACAGAGTCTCAATACGGAAAACCGCATTGATAGTACTTGTTGGAGCGACCGCGACGTATCTAAGCCTAGAAATTTCAGATGTCTGTGACTAAACGTTGTGCCGATTGTCGTCATTGGTTTTTATAGAAGTTCTGTACCAGTTTATATGTTGATTTTTCCGATAAATCCGGATTCAAAAGCGCTTCATTGCCGCCGGTACCCATGTGCCAGTAGTTAAAACCTATGACTCCTGGCCGCATAGCGGCTTTCATTGTGGTATTTATTTGTTCTTCGGTATTATCACCGCTTATAGTGCCCCATTCGCCAATTATTATAGGAGTGTCGGGATATTTTTGTTGCAGCTCGTTGAGATCGTTTTCCATGGTGTCGTCGACGATTTCCGGGTAATGGTCGATCGTTATATTACCCATGAGTTTTATAGTCTCATCCTCGAGTATACCTTCCCAATCGGGGTTATTATCGCCCCAGGCGACAAATCCATCAAAGCCAAAGAATCCGATTCTGATTTTATCTCCTAGTCCGATTTCAGTGAATGCTTTCTTTGAAATTAAAATAGAATCCCTAAGCCAGGCATTGAACTGCTCTGTATCTTGAAATTGGCAAACTTCGTTGGGGCAGTAAGTGACACCTTTTATACCTCCATTTTGTGGTTCGGGTATAGGCGTAAATATATCACCCTCTTTAAAAAGGTTTTTATTCGACTTGATGTATTTTGCGATAAAGGAAAGGTAGTCGTTGGCGGCGGATTTCTTCACGTCGTAGATACCTTCAAACGCTAAAGGCATGTGTCTGTGCCATACGGATAAGTTATTTTTTCTTGCTTCTTTTACCCATGCCAACGTATACTCAAGTGAGTCTCCGCAGGTGGGACTGTCATACGGAGTTTCTATAGATACATAGTTGGCTCCTATTTTGGCGGCTTCTTTTAGCCATTGTTGTATAAATTCCCCATCGTCTTGGCCGCATACTTTATCTTTGGTTTCTTTCATCGAGGAAACACTCTTTATCTGCCAGAGAATGGGTTTCTGAGTCTCTGTTTGTATCGATGCCACGGTGCCGCTTTTTGTACTGGCTTTTATCGTTTCTTCATATATTAATGTAGGTGTGGGTTTCATCTCATCTTTTTTAGCTATGGTACTATTCTTTATTTTGGGCAGGGAATCTATCGAAGCGTCACTGATCTCTATACGATATTGCGCCTGATACCAAAATGCCAGTCTGAACCTGGTAGTCTGCTTTATTTTTTCCGGATCACCAAAATCCTGGAAAGGAATGTGAACGGTTTGCAGTCCGTCGTAACAGTTTTGTCCGTATTTGGAAAGTGAGACCTCATATATTTCTTCGGTTTTGGGGCGCTCGAAATATATAGTGGAAGCTCGTCCACCCAGAAGACATAACCCATGCAAGTCGTATGTCAGAGTCAGGCTGTTTTTATTTTCGAAATTTGCGGGAAAAATCGTGACAGCATAATCGGCAACCGATTTATTACCTTCGGCGATCCAGGTTGAGGGAATAATTTTTTGTGATTTTTTACCGAACCGCGAATCGAACCACTTGCCGTCGGCACGATAAACTATAAAAAGTGTCAGCGACATTGGTATGACTACAAAAAATAGCCCGTATTTCAACCACTGTTTATATCTGGTCCAAATATTTGTCATAAAAATCGTGGAACGGATTTCATATATTCGGAATATTTTTCCCCGAATTGTTTTTTTAGCTCTTTCTCTTCTTTTTGTACGATGTGTCTAGTGCCAAAAAAAATAATTATAACCAAAAGAATGGAAAAACTACTGAAAGACAAGCCTAAGCCCAGCATCATAAAAATTAATCCCAGATATATAGGATTTCTAGTAAAAGAAAAGGGCCCATTGACTATTAGTTTTTTTTGATGTTGTTCATTATGGTATGCTGGAGGGCCCCAATTCGTACCCATGCAAGCTTTAGCCCATATTGCAATAAGCATACCGATATGAAATAAGGCAAATCCCAACCCTACCAATAATAAATTTTGAAAAGGCAGCTTAAGAGAAAGAGATAAGTATACGTAAATCATGATGACAAATGCGGCTACGCTATTAAAAAAGAGCCTATTATCCTTCAGGTAAGAAGCGTATCTTTCTTTTATGCCACGCGGATCACTGACCGACCAGTAAACTGTCATTACAAGGAAAATTGCTATATAGTATATAAGTAGGGTCTGATCGTTCATTTACAATATCAGGTTAATTCTTCCTTACGGACACGCACAAATTTTATCCACTCTTCAACTATTTCTATAAGCAGTTTGAATGGGGCCTCGATTATAAAGTCGAAGATTATTATGAAAAAGTTGAGTCTACCAATCTGGGTGCTGAAAAATTTACCGATCGAAACGATGGGCATGAAAAAGAAATCTCCAACCGGGCCCAAAATCGAATCGCGTTGTATAAGACGATATTCCCTGACAACCTGCTTAATGCGATACGAGAAGAATGTGATGACGCTGACGAAGAATACGAATATAAGCTGGCTAATGACATTGAAATGAATCAGAGTTAGAATTCTGTTTATGAGAAGCAGTGTAATGATGAAAGTAAGCGAATAAAATACGGTGAACCCGAATACCAATATGGGCCGTTTTTCCTTTGTTTTTTTGGCCAAATTAACCACTTTCTGGTTTTCAAAAGTTTTATCCAGGTCGATTATCTCTATTATCCTGTGATAGATTCTTGAGGTATTATCATCCCCAGGCAGACGGAACATGAGGACTATGATCAACATTAAAACAGGCGGAAATAAGCTGTTTATCGCGATTGAAGTCATGTTCACTTCGTTATATAGATACAAAGATACCGGGTATTCGAGGATAATGGCAAAAAGCATTTTGGTAATGAATATATATATCAAACTTTTTACCGCCAAGATTTTCAATTTACTACCCGACTGCTGATACTTTTCTCGGCACGTTATGTCGACTTCCTGCCAAAGCTTTTTTTTACTGGCCAGAATTTCGTTAATCGAAGCCAACTTGGTTTTCATTATGTCATATAAGATCAGATAGCTAGGAAGTTGTTTGCGTATAAATTGTTTCAATGCTTCGGCATATGGGTTTTTATCGAGGTCATCAATTTTCCTGAAAATATGGGGCAATTTTCCCATCATCGCATCTATCTCTTCACGGGTGTACTTGGAAAGCGGTTGATAAAAATTGGTAAATAGATGATATCTTGTGTATGCTGTGTCGCTTTTTCTATACGTGCGCTCAAGCGCCGCCAAAAAATAGGCGTCTTTGTGGATTTCTTTTACTCCACTTATTTCTACTTTATTCCGGAGTGTTTGGTATAAGAAATAGGTAAATGCCGACTCACGCGCGGCAGTATCCGGACTTAAGGTGTCTTCGATTTCGCATGTGAGTAAATCGAGTATGTATTGATAAAGATAATGCCTTAAGGCCGGTTCGCGACCGGTGATAAGTCTTTTCTTTAGATAAATATAAGTATCTATAATATTCTGTACTCTTAGTATGTCTTCCTCGCCAAGCGATCCGTTGGCGAAATAACGCGCCCACATAAGTTCCCTCAATATATTCTCTCCCTCTCCTTTTCCCTCCGGGTTCATAGCCAACCTTCTTTTGGCGATACGTTCGATGGCGGAGCGGCGGACCACACTTTCTTCCTGGTATTCGATAGCATTTCTCACTTTTTCATATACGATAGCCAGAAAAGATACCGTTTGCGATACAGTTAATTTTGCCAATTCATCCGGCTTATTTCTGGTGGGCAGAGTTCTGGCGGTTTCGATTAATGCGTTTGAATATGGCGAAAGCTCGATTTTTTCTTCGTGCGACAAGCTAGTCGGCGATTTTTGTGGCCGCTCCTCCTTTGTTTCGCTCAACGGTTGTGGTAATGGGTTCATGACTCTGCATATTATATTGTAAACACGTAGAGATAGCAAGGAAGCAGTCCATACTCATAGCCTTACTTAGCTGATAAATTAATACTATAAGATATAATTTGAACAATAGCAAACATCTCACCAGTTCGCTTATGAAACGCCACTATTGATTTGGATTATCCCAGAAATCTAGACCAATTACTTTCTCTTTGCGCCTTTGGCCATGATGAATGAGGCCAATTCTTCCAGTTTTTGATCCACTAGCCCTTTATTTTCGCCTTCTACATTAAGCCGTAGTAAAGGTTCGGTATTGGAAGTCCGGATACTGAATCGCCATTGTGGGTAGTTTACGGCAATACCGGCTTCTTTGTGCATATCCTTTATTTCTTCCAACAGATTCTGCGGTTTCAATTCGGAAGGCAAGACAAAATTGAACTCTCCGGACTCGTGCGAGGTTTTAAGATGAGCTAATATTTCCGAAATCGGTTTGTTCATTTCACTCATCGCTTTAAGCACATACAGAATAACTCTTATTGCCGATTCTGCGCCGCCTAACGACCCGAAATA
>CAYMOO010000051.1:0-8491 GCA_964392185.1 uncultured Gammaproteobacteria bacterium | reverse complement strand
TTGACAGTTCGTTCCGGTGTAAGTAAAGTCCCCTTGACCAGCTGCTGTGTATGCGTAGACCCGCCTTGAAGATTATGACCAAGAAGCATATCTTTCGCCGCCCTAATCATACCAGATATGATAGATATACCACCATGTTTATAAAAATCTTTATCTTCGACTGCGATAGTGGCTTCAGGTACATATTTGGGTAGATCTTTTATTGTTATGGCTGTTCTCTTTTGATCACGGTAAATATCATAAAGCAGTTTCCCATTTCTATCATATATATGACTTGAAAGTGGAATTATCTTATAATCTTTTAAACTCGCAATCGCGGGTAACCCCTCAAAAATATATTTATATACAAAAATTCCAGCCGCGACGATCACAAATAAAAATAACAACAAAACCATACTTAATAACTTCAGCTTTTTTTTACTGTTATATTCAGACTTTTTTTCCGATTTTTTGAAGACGAAAAGAGGTAACTTAAATTTACGCAAATCCAGCTTCGACAATTTTGGCAATTTTATTTTCATAGAATTATGCTAGCCGAGGGAAGAGTGGTTTAGACATCCGCTCTTCTCCGCGAATTACTGAAATGATTTTAGAAGCTGTTTGTGGCATGAATGGTTCGAGCGCGACCGCTATGACACTTAGGTCGGCGATATAATGCTGAAGCATATCCGCCGCTACATCTTTGGATTTTGACCAAGGCTCATCCTTATTTATCTGCTGATTGATATAAGAAATTTCTTTCAACAATATCTCGAGTGCTAGATTGAACTGATAGCTCGTGAGTAATTCCAAAAATTTACTCTTCTTAAGACTCGCTTCTACCTTTGGAGAGCCGACCGTCTCGAGCTTAACATCATTTTTTTCACACAGTTTGGCCAAACGCGACACTAAATTACCCAGGCTGTTGGCCAAATCGGCGTTATAGATCTCTTTAAACCTTCTTTCGGAGTAACTTCCATCATCCAATGCCGGTATTTCCTTTAGCAAGTAATAACGTACCGGATCTGTACCGAACTTAGTTACAAGGTCGAAAGGGCTTACAACATTACCCAGACTTTTACTCATTTTGGTACCCTCTACATTGATAAAGCCGTGAGCGTATATACTATCTGGGATCGGGAGTCCGGCAGAAATAAGCATTCCGATCCAATAAATCGCATGGAATTTGATAATACTCTTTCCTATAACATGGATTTTTTCATCGGCATTTTCCCAATATTTTTTGTATAAATCACCATTTGTACCGAAGTCGAGCGCTGTTATATAGTTGGCCAATGCATCGTACCAGACATATATCCTTTGCGTACTGTCGCCGGGCACCTCTATTCCCCAATTGCGGGTACGCTCTGTAGGTCTGGATATGGAAAAATCTCCAAGATCATTTTTTAGCATCTGTAATAGTTCTTCCCGTCTGAATTCCGGATAAATTTTGAGTTTTTCAGATTGGATCAACCTAGCGATTTGATCAGTATAATTACTCAGATTAAAAAAATAGTTGACTTCGGAAACCAGTTCCAGTTTTCTATTATGTTCCGGGCAAATATTATCTTCGAATTCCCCGTCTTTATAAAACGATTCACAACCAACGCAGTACAATCCCTCATAACTTTTTTTATAAATATCTTTTTCGCAAAGTTTCCACAATTTTTGCGCTCCTATTTTATGTTTTTCAGATGTCGTACGTATAAACTGGTCGTATGTCAGGCCTAAAGGCTCTCTCAAAGATAAAAATTTTTCTGCCAACTGATCGACCAGTTCCTGTGTCGACATATTGAGTTTTTCTGCAGTTTCTACATTTTTTATAGCATTTTCATCCGTACCGGCTAAAAAATATACATCATTTCCCTCTTTTTTAAGAGCGCGTGTAAACACATCGGCTTGCACGAATTCCAATGCGTGACCTATATGAGGTGCGCCGTTTACGTAAGGTATGCTAGTTGTTATATAAATAGTTTTTTTTGTCATATCAGCAATCCGATTCCCATTATAAACGATACCAATAATAATGTGTTCAGCAATTGAAAACCGGCCAAATAATTCATCAGAAAGAAAGAGCCTACAAATATAGAAATTAAAATTGCTAACTTTCGAGTAAGAAATCTATAAGACAATGCACCAGCAGATATGGAGATTAGAACAATAAATACTATTATTTTATATCCAGAATCTCCTGGGCGTATATAATAGAACATATAAAAAGCTACTACTGATGTGATTATTCCAATTATCATCACTTGCAACTTACTCATTCGTTTATTATAATTTCAGAATTATTGGAAAATCCACTATATCTAAAAATATGAAGAAGCTACCAACCGACAAGCAACAACTTATAGAAATGTTCGCCCAAAAAAAAGGCGATACTGGTTCTCCAGAAGTGCAAGTCGCACTCTTAACTCACAAAATAAATAAGCTTACCGAACATCTTGAAGAAAATAAAAAAGATAATCATTCCCGTCGCGGGTTGCTTAAAGTTATCGCCAAGAGACGCAGAATCCTCAATTATCTTCAGAAATTAGACGAAAAAAGGTATAAAATTGTGATAGACAAATTGGGATTGAAAAAATAATCGCTTTTAATTATTTATAATTTTTCCCCTAATCTGCCCTACATCTCATTAATCTAAACAATTCTCTATATCGGGAACTATGGGGAAAATTTTGTTTAGGTCAATGAGACTGTTCGGAGACTCGGGGATATCTTAAAAAACCGATGAACATCATCGAAGAGTCCATTGATATAAATGGACGCAAACTAACTCTGCAGACCGGCAAACTTGCCCAGTATGCAACTACTTCCATCTTCGCCCGATTGGGAGACACTTGTGTTTTGGTAACAGTTACCGTAGGCGACGATCATGAGGATATCGATTATCTTCCTCTCCACATTGAATACGTGGAAAAGCTATACGCTGGCGGCCGCATTAAAGGATCTCGCTGGGTTAAGCGCGAAGGCAAACCGACCGATGACGCCATCTTGAAAGGACGGCTTATCGATCGCTCCATAAGACCTCTATTCGAAAAGGGTTATCGCCGCGATATTCAGGTTATCATCACCCTACTTTCCGTTGATGGGGTAAATTCGCCGGAAATCCTTTCATCAATTGCAGTTTCTGCAGCCCTACACCTATCTCCTGTTCCATGGAAAGGTCCTATAAGCACAACTCGTGTTGGCTATGTCCGTAGCAATGGCAATGGCGAAGGTAATCTTGTCGTCAACCCCACGGAAGAGGATGAAAAATTCTCAGCATTAGATCTTGTGGTTTCTTCGACTAAAGACAAAGTGCAAATGATCGAAACAAAAGCCGAAGAATTACCTGAAAACGTGATTAACGAAGGTATAAAAATGGCCAAAACGGAAAATGCCCGTATCATAGAATTCGTCGAAAGATTCCGTGAAAAAGCCGGCATGCCCAAAGAAGCTCCAAAAAATGTAGATCTCGACGAAAAGCTTCGCCAGATCTTAAAAAGAGATTATCTGGAAGATCTGAACAAACTACTGCTGCAAAAAGCTTCAAAAGAAACAGAAGACGAAGAAGCATTGGAAGTAGTAGTCAGAGATATTTACGAAGCACATAAAGAAGAGTTCGATAAGAAAGCAATCATCAATGCAATAGATTATCTTACGAAGCAGATGATCAAGGAAAACACCTTAAAAACAAAAAAACGCATCGATGGTCGTGGTCCGGACGATATCCGGGAATTGTATGTCGAAGTCGGTGTATTGCCTCGTACTCATGGATCGGCAATTTTCCAGCGCGGTAATACCCAAGTTCTATCGATTGTTACCCTTGGTGCGCCAAGCATGGGTCAGCTCGTCGAAGGACCGGAAGGAATTGTCACCGAAAGGTATATCCATCATTATTATATGCCTCCATACTCGGTCGGCGAGACTGGACGAGTAGGATTTCCTTCCCGTCGTGAAATAGGACATGGTGCTCTTGCCGAAAAAGCGGTCGAACCGATGTTACCGGCGGAAAAAGACTTCCCATATACAATAAGAGTCGTATCCGAAGTACTTTCCTCCAATGGCTCCACCTCGATGGCTTCGACTTGTGGATCGACCATGGCTCTTATGGACGCCGGTGTACCGATCAAATCACCTGTCGCCGGAATCTCGATCGGACTCATGAGTAACTCGGATGACGATTATCTACTCCTGACCGACATCATGGGTATAGAAGATTTTTCGGGTGAAATGGATTTCAAAGTAACAGGAACAGATAAAGGTGTTACAGCAATCCAACTCGACGTAAAAAATAGTGGCTTAACCGATAAAATGATCGAGGAGACATTTGAAAAAGCAAAAAATGCGAGAATGAAAATCCTCGGAGTGATGAAAGCGGCTCTTCAGTCACCACGTACCGAGCTATCTCGATTTGCTCCTAAGGTAGTCGTGTTAACACCTCCACAGGATAAAATTGGAGAAATAATCGGCCCTGGTGGAAAAACTATTAGAGCGCTTATAGCCAAAACGGAGACCGAAATTGATGTTTCCGATGATGGAAAAGTTACAATTACCGGTCCCGACAAGGATAAAGTCGAACTAGCAGCCCAAACAATCACCAACATGGTCCGCGAAGTTCAGGTTGGTGAAGTATTCGAAGGCCCGGTAAAAAGAATGCTCCCTTTCGGAGCATTTGTTGAGATTCTCCCCGGTAAAGAAGGTCTCGTACACGTCTCAAAAATGGGTAAGGGTTTTGTCAAAAGACCGGAAGATGTTGTCTCAATAGGTCAAAGAGTAAAAGTGGAAGTTTATCAGATAGATCAGCAAAATCGTATCAACCTCAGAATGATCTGAGTATCTGATGATTGATTTTTTTCGTCGGGAGCTTTACAATGAAATGTATGCCCCGACGAAAAAAACTCTTTAAGATACCTTTTTTGAATCCGAAAATAAATAATCGGACAATACTCGCCATATTCGGATTCTGCATGTTGAGTATAGGAGCAATTGGCATTATCTCTTTTTTTACTACTTCAGTTGCTGGAGAAGACCACATACTTCCATCAATCAAATCCTTACTTCTCGAAAAATTCGGAGCCATGGCTTTCATTGCGCCACTTCTAATTATCATGTTTTCGATGCACTTCTTCGCAACCAAAAAAATAAAGTTAGTTAAGTACCATATAAGCACAGGCTCACTACTTCTATTTATAGCTTTACTCGGCATTATTGAGACAGGATCGTGGGGGCATGCGATATATGAAAGTCTTAAGGCTGACTTCTCTTCGCTTGGTGCGATGGGAATATTGTTTATTAGCTTTATCATAGGTCTTGTTTTGTTCCTAGATACTTCTGTTGACGCCTTTGTAATACTATCTATAAAAACCGCAAAAGTCGCTGTTCATTTTATAAAAAATCATCTTCTCCGCACAGTTTTCCAACCAAAAAAAATCAAATCCAACAACGCTCAAAAACCTTTGGAACAAAGAAAACAAGATACATTCATACAGGACGATTCTAAATCTCAGGTTAAGCCCATCGTGAACCCGGCAATTCAACCCGCGGCCGTCAAAATGATGCCCGCGGTTAAAGATCTCAAAGATATAAAACCAAAGATGCCGCCAGTCCAGAATCAGTCGGCCACATGGATTTACCCTCCGCTCAACTTACTTATGGATCTTGATCAAAAAGAAGCGCTGAGAGGTGATGTTAACAAAAACGCTGACATAATAGAAAAAACACTCGATAGTTTCGGTATAAGAGCGCGCGTTTCTGAAGTAAACTACGGCCCGGCCGTAACACAGTACGCGCTGGAAATTACCATGGGTACAAAGTTATCTAAAATCACTGCTTTAAGTAATGATTTGGCATTGGCTTTGGCAGCGCCTACTGGAGCTGTCCGTATCGAGGCGCCAATACCGGGAAGATCACTGGTTGGAATCGAAATTCCAAATATAAGGCCTGAAATAGTTACTGTCAAACAACTCCTATCTTCTTCTGCCTTCTCAGCCGACAACGATCCGCTTCTTGTACCACTCGGACTTGATGTTTCCGGTGAGCCGAAAGCCTACAGTATAGGGAAAATGCCTCATGTGCTCATAGCTGGGACCACCGGATCAGGTAAGTCAGTAATCCTTAACGCCTGGATCACCACCTTCCTCTTCCGTACAAAACCTTCCGAGCTCCAGATGATTCTGGTAGACCCGAAACGCGTCGAACTATCTCTGTATAATGGCATACCTCATCTACTTACTGAAGTAATCGTCGAGCCTGCCAAAATACTTTCAGCTCTGCGATGGACAGTCGGAGAAATGGAAAACCGCTATAAAGAATTTGCAAAAATAGGAGTGAGAAATTTGGATGGATATAATAAAGTTCCCGGAATACAAAAAAAACCCTATATATTATTTGTAATTGATGAATTGGCCGACCTTATGATCTTTGCCTCTAGTGACGCAGAAGAATTAATCACAAGGATAGCTCAAATGGCAAGAGCGACGGGTATACATCTAGTGTTGGCTACACAAAGGCCGTCTGTGGACGTTATAACTGGGCTTATGAAAGCCAATATCCCGACACGCGTAGCGTTTAGCGTATCATCACTTGTCGACTCGAGAGTTATTATAGACACACCAGGTGCCGAAAAACTTCTCGGAAAAGGTGATATGTTATACTTACCAGCCGACCAGGCCAAGCCGCGTCGTATACAAGGACCTTTCATAACCGAAAAAGAAGTATCGGAAGTTGTGAAATTTCTCAAAGCACAAGTGCCGGAAGTTCATTACACCGAGGAAATTCTTAATCAGAGCAACTCAGGAGGAGGTGTTGGTTCCATCACGTCCGCAGGAGCAGGCGGAGAGGGTCAAGATCCATATTTCAATCAGGCCGTCGAAATAATATCTCAGTTCGATAAGGCATCAGCATCCTTGCTTCAAAGACGCTTAAAGATAGGATACTCAAGAGCGGCACGATTACTCGACGAATTAGAAGCGGCCGGATATGTGAGTCCTGCTGAGGGTTCCAAACCAAGAGAAGTAGTGAAAAGACCAATTTCGGGAGAAACGACTCAAGTAAGTAGTGCAGAATTCCCCACGGAGTAGTTTAACACCTTAACCTTTTTCGATTTCCCAGAAATCAGCACCTGCCGCGTCCCAAGCAAGACGTCTTTCATCAGGATCTTTCATATCAAACTGCTGGTTGATGAAGTAATACACAGTACCAGTCTCGGTTGATTTATTAGTTACGCCATGGGCCACGCCACGCGGAATATACACAAGTTTAGAATGTCCGCTACCAAGTATAATTTTCATTTTGAAATCCTTAGTAGATGAAAATTCCCGCACATCCCATAATCCTAGCATCAGATGATCTTCCGGATCTACATACCACACATCCTCCTGATTATAATGTAGATGCCACGCTTTTATACTACCCGGAAGTAAGCGCGAACGATTCACTTGTCTCAAATTAAAACCAGGAAATAGCGTCATTTCACCCTTTTCATCTAATCTCATCAGCTCTTCAAACGAGCCATCGGCTCCTGTGAATCTTTTGATATCAACTATCTTCACCCCTTCTATCAGTTTCTGGGAAGTATAATCTTGAACATATACCGCGGATCGATGTGTTTTTAAGATATCATTTTGACTCAAAGTCTTCATAAATATAAGTAATATTAAGTTATAAAGAATAAGGTGCCAGCAAGAGGAATCGAACCTCTGACCATTCGCTTATGAAACGAGTGCTCTACCTCTGAGCTATGCTGGCTATGTTTCTATTATAATATATAGTATGAATTCCGACAATCCCGCCCTTTCGATAATCATAATTTCCTATAACACCAAACAAATTACCAAGAATTGTCTGGAATCGATTCTCCGCTCAAAAATAAGCGTAAACTACGAAATAGTAGTCGTAGATAATGCTTCAAAAGACGGATCAGTAGAAATGCTGCGTTCTTATAAGAATAGCAACCCAAATATTATTCGCCTCGTCGAAAATATGGATAATACAGGTTTCAGTAGGGCAAATAATCAATGTGCTGAAATTGCAAAAGGTAATGTGTTACTTTTCTTAAATTCAGATACAGTCATCCTAGATAATGCAATAGATACTCTTTACAAGAAGTTCATCAACGACCCCGATAAACCAGGATTTGCCGGTCCTAAATTATTTAATTCAGACATGTCCCCGCAGTCGTCAGCCGGCCCATTTTATACCCTTGTATATATGTTTGCATGGCAATTTTTACGAGGTGATCACTGGGGCATAACACGATCTTCTCCAGATGTGGAAAAAAATATAGGTTGGGTATCCGGAGCTTGCCTTATGACAACAAAATCGTTGTTTAAAAAGTTAAATGGGTTCGACTCGGGAATTTTTATGTATATGGAAGAGGTCGACCTCATGTATAGAGGGAAAAAAATGGGACACATTACAAAATTCTACCCTCAAGCTCACTTCATACATCTGGGGTCGGCCTCCAGTGGGGGTAAAACTTATCCCGTTCTACAGGTATTCCGTGGCTCCATATATTTTTATAACA
>CAYMOO010000050.1:0-8665 GCA_964392185.1 uncultured Gammaproteobacteria bacterium | reverse complement strand
CGGTCAACCTACTCCTTAGAAGGGAGTTGCTCTATCCAATTGAGCTACGGCCGCAGTCCAACCTAAATTATAACAGAGAATATACTGACCTGCATGTTTCCATACAGGTCAGTGAACTTAGGAATAGCTTCCGGCCATTGTAACCTGATTTTTACTCAGATTCTCGATAAGGGGCAGACAGAAATGCATAACAATACGCATCGTGTCCGTGCCTTTTGCTGGATCTTGCAAATAAAGATCCACTGACCGGAGGTACTCCGCAATCTGCTGCTGCGACATGAGCTTCATGCTATAAACTATCTGACGCTGACCGGGAAAAAGATCGCTTTCGTCGAGTTTTCCGTGGTACTGCACCACCTTGACCGTGTGTTTTTTTATCAAAAACAGCTTGATATCGCGATACTCGCTAAAAGGCGTCCTCCTGTAACCACTCAACTTCAACTCGACTCCGTCGTTAAATTGGGCGATTATTTCGTAGTCATTGTCGCAGGTGAGACTCACAATCTGTGCCATTGTTCCTCCTTTATTGACACAACGAAAAACCGAAGAAGATATTTTACAAAACGGTTACTTGGCAATCAACTAAAAATGCCAAAAAAAATGAGCCTCCTGTCAGATTTGAACTGACGACCTGCCGCTTATCCCTGCGCATCTTGCCGCTTGTGAGCCGCTCATCGGATTTGAACCGATAACCTACCGCTTACAAAGCGGTTGCTCTACCGTTGAGCTAGAGCGGCTTAGATGCGCGGGATCCCGAAGTTGCAAGCTAAATTTTAACAAATTTAGCAGCAACTTCTGGGACAAACGGATGCTCATATTAAATACAGTGCCGGGAGAGGGGGTCGAACCCTCACGATATTGCTATCACAGGATTTTAAGTCCTGCGCGTATGCCATTTCGCCACCCCGGCAGTGCCACGCCTAAGCTACTAGGAGCCTAGGCAGGCAAGTAAATTATATCAGACAAGTTTTTCCTGTTCTACAATCTCGGTGGGTATTTTTATTTTCAAATGCTGAGATGCTTTTCTTGTAATCACACGCCCTCTGGAAGTCTTTTTTATGAACCCGAGCTGCAAAAGATAGGGCTCGATAAATTCTTCAATTGTTTGCTTATCTTCCGACAGGGAAGAGGCTATAGTTTCCAAACCAACCGGTGAATTTTGGAATTTTTCTCCTATTAGTTTTAGGTACTGAACATCGATATCGTTCAGTCCTTCCGAATCTATTTCGAGCATGGTAAATAAGGAGTCTACGAGGGCTTCATCGATTTTGTTAAATTTTTGCACTTCGAGTACATCCCGGGCACGCTTGAGTATGCGATTGGCGATACGAGGTGTTTTTCGGGCTCTTTTGGCAATCTGCAAAGCCGCACCACGTGTAACCGGCACTTCAAGAATAGAGCCGGAGCGTAGAATAATTTCGATCATTTCTTCGACAGTATAATAATCCAACCGGAGAAGAAGCCCGAATCTGTCGCGAAGAGGAGCGGAAAGAAGGGCTAATTTGGTGGTTGCGCCGATAATTGTTATACGTGGGACGGTTAGTCGTACGGTACGGGCGGAGGGGCCTTTGCCAATTATTATATCGAGCGCATATTCCTCCATAACCGGGTAGAGCATTTCCTCAACCGGCTTAGGCATGCGGTGGATTTCATCGATAAACAGTACATCGTTGTCTTTGAGATTGGTAAGAATCGCGGCCAAATCACCGCCTTTGGTAATTGCAGCTCCGGATGTTATTTTAATATCTCCTGTCAGTTCGTTGGCGATTATGTAGGCCAAAGTAGTTTTACCGATACCAGGGGGCCCGTAAAAAAGTATATGCTCCGAAGGTGCGCCGCGTGACTTTACGGCGTCGAGAAACAACTTGAGCGTGCGCACAATATTTCCCTGACCTATATAATCAGCAAGTTTTTGTGGCCTTAGATTGGATAAATCGGATGAATTTTGCTCTGTCATATTATTTTTTGGCGGTAGCTATTTTTATCGCTTCTTTTATTTTCTCTTCAACCGATAGACTGGCGTCGACTTTTTCTATAAATTTAAGCGCTTCCTGCTTTTTGAATCCCAGCGATACCAGGGCGTCAACCACCAAATTGTCTTCGTCGGAAACGATCATTTTTTCCATATGAAACTCTTCTTTCAGTTTCTGTGATAGCTCGAGAATGATCTTCATCGCGGTTTTTTTACCCAGACCGGGGACCTTGGAAAAAAACTTTACGTCATTGCCTCTTACGGCCTGATTGATTTCGTAGGGTTTGGCATAAGACATAACGTTGAAAGCTGTTTTTGGACCTACCCCGGAAACCGTGAGTAATAAATTAAAGTATTCGTAGTTTTGCTTAGTTTCGAAACCGAACAATACGAGCGCGTCATCCCTCACTTGTAAATATGTATACATCTCGATTTGCGCGCCGGTTTTTGTTGAAAGAATTGATGGGGGAGCGAATACACGATAATAAACTCCGCCTTGTGTTTCGACTAAAATCATCTGGCCGTCTATCTCGGAGAGTGTCCCTTTTAGTTTACCGATCATACGGGATTATACCACCTTCAACTCCTCACGTTCAATCGTCCAGAGACGGTTGTATTTGGCGATTCTTTCTCCACGTGATGGTGCTCCAAACTTCACAAAGTCGGCTTGTATGCCAACGGCAAAGTCGGCGATAAAATCGTCATTAGTTTCCCCGGAACGGTGAGATACGATGTAGTTGAAATTGTGTTTCCGGGCAATATTAATAACCTCCAATGTTTCCGTGATCGTACCTATTTGATTGGGCTTTACGAGGACAGTTGAGCACATTTGGTTGTCGATGGCTTTGGTAAGACGGGATTTATTGGTGGTTATGAGATCGTCTCCAACCAAATATATTTGTTCGGGTAAAATAGTAGACAATTTATGCCAACCGTCCCAATCGTCTTCGTATAAAGGATCTTCCAAGTTTAAAATAGAATATTTGGAAATTAGGGATTGTATGAAAGCTATATATTCGTCCTTTTTTAGCGGATGTGGCTTGTCGCGTATTATGTACCTATCATCTTTGTAAAAATTGGAAGCGGCGACATCGATACCGATAAAAATATCTAAACCCAACTTCAAGCCCATCTGTATTACGGTTTCTTTTATAACGTCAAGCGCATCGACGTTCGTGCTGAAATTGGGACTATAACCTCCTTCTTCTCCTACAGAAGTCGTTGCGTTGCGATAAATAAGAACTTTCTGCAATTCTTGAAAAAACTCCACGCCCATTTGATACGCCTTGGAAAAACTCAAGGAAGAAGATGGTATTATGTGGAATTCTTGGAATTCTATATTGTTGTGTGCATGCTTACCGCCGTTTATCATACTAAAAAGCGGGGAAGGAACTCTTACCACTTTTAAGTCATCCTTAAAAATACCGTTATATATAGAATTCACATACGAATAAAGAGGCACTCCGTTTACTACCGCGGATGCTTTTGCGACGAGTTGAGAAATAGTAAGAGTCGTATTGGAACCGAGATTGCCTTTGTTGTTAGTGCCGTCTGCTTTAATAAGCCAACTATCTATTTCTTGTTGTTTTTCCGGTGACACTCCTGCTAATTTCGGACCGATAAGATCGTTTATATACGCACAGGCTTTGGTAACCCCCATGCCGCCAAAACGGGTTTTGTCGTTATCACGAAGCTCGACCGCCTCATGAAGGCCAATGGAAGTGCCCGCCGGGATTGAGGTCGTAACGGTAACGCCGGTATCTAGCACTAATTGTCCTTCTATCGTCGGCGAACCACGGGAATCTATGATTTCGTGGGCGCGTATAGATTTTATCGTAGCCATAAATTATTTCTTGTGTCGTTTATGCTCAAACGCTTTTTTTTCGATATCATAAATTAATTTCCTTGTTCTATCGACAGCATCCGGATTAACGGACACACTGGTAATACCGGCTTTTACGAGTTTCTCGACCAAGCTTGGATAGTCTGATGCCGCCTGACCACAAATAGAGCATGTAACTCCATATTCCGCGCATGTTGAAACGATGTATTCGAGTACCTGGACGATTACCGGGTTTCTTTCGTCATAAATATTGGCGACTACTTCATTGTCACGGTCGACGCCTAATAACATCATAGTAAGATCGTTGGTACCGATAGATACGCCGTCTACGCCAAGCTTGAGGAACTCTTCCAGATTAAGCGCACAGGCCGGAACCTCAACCATGATCCAGAGCTTGAATCCGGGAAGTGATAACAAGCCATGGGATGCGACAATTTCTTTTATCTTGATAAGCTCCCACGGCACTCTTACAAACGGTATCATGAGATGAAGATTGCGGTATCCTTTTTCCCAAATTCTAAGTATCGCTTCAAGCTCCATCTTGAAAACATCTTGGTCAGCCAGATATCTGGAAGCACCACGGAAGCCAATCATGGGGTTTTCTTCATGCTTTTCATAGGCCTTGCCACCGGCTAAATTGCGATACTCATTGGTTTTGAAATCGGTCGCTCTATAGACTACCGGACGGGGATTGAATGCATCAACGAATTTGTGTAAACCGCTATATAATTTATTGACGAAATCATGCTGCTTATGATGCTTTATAAATTCCTTCGGATGCATGCCGATTTCCGCAATCATGAATTCGGCACGTAAAAGACCGATACCATCGACATCTGACGCGGCGACTTTCTTCGCTTGCTCCGGCTCTGCCAAATTGGCGTATACTCTTGTTAATGTTTTTACATGATGATGGCTTTGGGCTACATGTGAACCCGCAATAGCTTGCTTGGAGAATACACTACCCTTGAAAATTTCACCGGATGCGCCATTGACCGAAACTATATCTCCGTTTTTCAGAACTTTGGTTGCGTTCTCTGCTCCAACTACTGCCGGAATACCTAGTTCGCGAGAAACGATTGCAGCATGCGAAGTACGGCCGCCTTTTTCGGTTACTATAGCAATAGCCTTTTTCATGGCCGGTACATAGTCGGGATTTGTCTGTGGGGCGACCAATACATCACCTTTTTTTACTTTATCTATTTCTTTCGGTGAATGCACTTGAGTAACCGGCCCTATACCGACTCCCGGAGAAGCGGGTGAACCGATAAGAATTGGCTTTGAACCTGCCTTCGCCTGAACAACACTTTCACCGACACCTTCTTTGATTGTCGTAATAGGCCTCGACTGCACTATATATACATGGTTGTTTTCAATAGCCCACTCTATGTCCTGTGGGAAGTAGTAATGATTTTCAATATCTCTCACGAGCATCGCCACCTTTATTATTTCGTCATCCGCTAGTTTTTGTTGTGTGCCTTCTTCTTTAGTTAACTTAACCTCTATATTATCAATTCCGGATTTTATATATTTAAGATTTTGAAATTTGGCGTCTTTCTTCAGCATAACGAAAGATTTTTTGTTTACTTCATAATGATCCGGCGTAACTTTACCTTGCACTATATATTCTCCCAGTCCGAATATAGCTTCAATCACTATTTTCGTTTTATCGTTAGTAACAGGGTCAATACTAAATGCGATCCCTGATTTTTCCGATTGGACCATTCTTTGGACGACCGCCGCCAAACCAACTTTGAAATGATCGAACCCCTGCTCATGCCGATAATATATTGCCCGGGCGGTAAATAAAGAAGCCCAACATTCTTTTACTTTTATGAGTAAATGTGTATCGCCTTTGACATTTAAGAATGTTTCCTGTTGACCCGCGAATGAAGCATCGGGTAAATCTTCTGCTGTAGCCGATGAGCGGACTGCGACTAAAGGATGATTGTATACTTGTCTTAATTTCTTAATATTCTCCTCAAAAAACGAGACATTCCTTTTGAAATATTTTTCCTGCTTCATTGGCAGATCGGCATAATATTTCAAAATTTCTCTCGAAAGAACATGGGGGATTTCCGCCTGTATTATCAGTTCGCTTATCTTTTTGGAGGCCTTATCGAGTGCGGCTCCATTATTATAGTCTATATCTTTAAGTGCATCCATGATTGGCTGCTGCAGGCCTGCTGATTGTATAAAATAGAAATATGCCTTAGAAGTAACTATAAAACCATAAGGAATAGGCAGATTAGCTCCGGCCATCTCTCCCAAATTGGCTCCTTTGCCCCCCACCAGGCCAACATCGTTTTTATCGACTTCTTCAAACCATACAGCGAGCTGATTATATTTCGACATTTTTTATATACAATATTAATAATATATGTCGTACTTAAACGACTATATTCAATATAAAATATCGGCTCCATAAATTGCAACTGAAGATAGTACAATCAAGATGAAAATTAGACTTGATTTTTGATTATTACTAGTCTAAAATAGCAGTTACGATGAATGTAAGTCTTTCGTAAGAAAGGCACCATTGGAGACAACACTAACCGCTCTCCTAACAGCCTTCGCAATTTCTATCGTATACCGTCTATATGACGGGCCTGTAGTTCAGCTGGCTAGAACATCTCATTTGCAATGAGAAGGTCGCCGGTTCAAGTCCGGCCGGGTCCACCACGACTGAACGTGGTGAAGATTGAATTTCGGTACTTTAACAATTCGGTGTGTTTTGCGATTCTTTGACTTTTTTGTTTATCAAAAAAGCCATAAGAAGCGCATAATACTTTTGTCATGTCCATGACAAAAGTATAGTAAGTAGGCCAATTTTTTTTAACTAACGAAAGAGATAGGAGAATAAAGCCAATGGTGGATGCCTTGGCAGTTTGAGCCGAAGAAGGACGCGTGTCAGAGCGCGATATCGACGATCAGCCCTTAAACAGGCGTTACGAATCGTCGGTTTCCGAATGGGGTAACCCCTTCAATAGCAATATTGATGACCTTGTCGCAAGACAAGGGGGAGACCCGGGGAACTGAAACATCTAAGTACCCGGAGGAAAAGAAATCATATGAGATTCCGTCAGTAGTGGCGAGCGAACGCGGAACAGCCTAAAATCCCGATTCGTCGGGAACTATGCGGGGCAAATAATATGAGATTTGCAGAAGATAAAAGAACACTCTGGAAAGGGTGGCCATAGAAAGTGACAGCCTTGTATTTGAAATCTAATGCAACTCTATTTTGTTCCCAAGTACCACGAGACACGACACCTTGTGGGAAGCTGGGTCGGTCACGATCCAAGGCTAAATACTCAAACTGACCGATAGTGAACTAGTACTGTGAAGGAACGGTGAAAAGTCCCCCGTTGAGGGGAGTGAAATAGAACCTGAAACCGTTGGCTGTCAAACAGACAGAGTTTTATACCTGCGCAAGCAGGTATTTAATGATGTCGTGCCTATTGAAGAATGAGTCAGCGAGTTTTCCGACAAGCGCTTGTTTAATCCCGGTATTCGGGAGAAGGCAAAGCGAAAGCGAGTCCTAATAGGGCGATTTATGGCGCTGTCGGGAAGACCCGAAACTTGGTGAGCTAACCATGGGCAGGGTGAAGTTACGGCGAAAGCCGGATGGAGGCCCGAACCCGTTGTCGGTGAAATGACATGGGACGACCTGTGGTTAGGGGTAATATGCCTATCGAACCAAGAGATAGCTGGTTCTCCTCGAAATATATTTAGGTATAGCCTCTTTGGTTATGCTTCGTGGGGTAGAGCGACTAGATGGTTTTACGAGCGCAAGCGAGTAAAACCAACTAAACTCCGAATACACGAAGTTTATCCTAGGGAGTCAGACTTGTCCGGATAAGCGGGTATAGTCCTGAGGGAAACAACCCAGATTCCCGTCTAAGGTTCCTAATTGATTATTAAGTGGTAAAGGTCGTTATATTTCCAACACAGCAGGGAGGTTGGCTCAGAAGCAGCCACCCTTTAAAGAGTGCGTAACAGCTCACCTGAATATTCCCGCTTCGGCGGGAATGGAAATACAGCGCCAAAAATGATCGGAGCTAAATAATCAACCGAAGTCGGAAATCATTTATACGCTTCGGCGTATAAGTGGTGGTAGAGGAGCGTTCTTATCGCAGTGAAGCTGTACTGTAAGGTATGGTGGAGTGGTAAGAAGTGAGAATGCTGACATGAGTAGTGATTCTTTCGTTGAAAACACGAAATGCCGAATGTTCGAGGTTTCCTCAGCAACGTCAATCGGCTGAGGGTTAGTCGGATCTAACCGCGTACCAAAACTGGTGCGAGGGATGTACAAGCAGTTAATATTCTGCTACCGACTTGCGAGCGTTATTACTTTATTAATGACGAAGTTTGATCAACCGGGCCTTCTATATGAAGGTCTAAGCAATAAGTTCTATCGCAAGATAGAGTGAGTTGCAAATGCAAATTCTGCCTTTGGCGGAGTGAGCCGGTGATATTACGCTTCCGGGAAAAATTATTAAAGGAGTTCGCAGGTTGTCCGTACCGCAAACCGACTCAGGTGAACTGGTAGAGTATACCAAGGCATACGGGTAATGGCAGTTTAAGGAACTCGGCAAAAAAACTGAGCGTAAGTTATGCAAGATGCTCTGTCCCGCTTTGCGGGATCTCAGCAAAAGTTTATTAACCGACTGTTTAGCAAAAACACAGGCTCCTGCAAACCCCAAAAGGGACCGTATAGGAGCTGAAACCTGTCCGGTACTGGTAAGTCAACCGCCGGCGTTGATCACTTTCTCCTTAAAAAAGAAAGTGCTAGGTGCTGGTGTAAGCTCCAGTGAACGACAGCTCTAACCCTGAGAGTTCTAAGGTAGCGT
>CAYMOO010000049.1:4193-8698 GCA_964392185.1 uncultured Gammaproteobacteria bacterium | reverse complement strand
ACAAGCAATGTCACCCAACGAACCCACTTTTCTATTATTATAGAGCGCTCCATGTGCTTCGGCAGCGTCTTCCACTATTGGTAAAGAATATTTTTTGGCAATCTTTTCGATAGGATCAAAATCAACCGGATGTCCGTATAAATGAACTACCATTATCGCCTTCGTTTTTTTGGTGATCGCCTTTTCAATTTTAACGGGGTCGATATTTCCTGTCTCCGGCTCCACGTCGACAAGGACCGGTTTGGCCCGCTGATACAAAGCAGAAAACGCACACGAAATAATAGTTAAATCCGGCATGATGACCTCATCACCTTCCCCGATACCAAGGACATCCAAAGCCAAATGAAGAGCCGCCGTGCCATTTGCACACGCCGCCGCATATCGCACGCCCAAATAATCCGCGAATTTGGTTTCAAACATTGTTATATATTTTCCGTTTGAAGAGATCCAATTTGTGCTTAAAGCATCGGAGGCATATTTATTTGCCAGCGGGCTGACGGGGGGTGTGTTTACTGGTATCATATCTAGGATTCGATGTATTTTTTGGAGTGTGCTTGTCCGTGGTATGGACCCTGCTTAACCTCTAATATTTTCGTTGCTTTGATCATCCTGAAACCATGACCGCCACGCTGATGTATGAGCAGATCGCCTGTCTTTATAATCGTAGAAGTTACTTTTTTCCCCTGACTCGTATAAAATGTCACCTCAACCTCTCCTTCGATAATATATAACACCTCTTGTATCTCGGTAATTACTTTCTCGGGACCGACATGAAGATGAGGACTCAATATTGTGCCTTCTTTTTTAGAATGAACTCCAACCTGAAGCGGATCGGTATCCTGCGTAAAAAATTCCAGATTGTCCACATTGTGAGCTGATCGCACGACAATGGCGATGGTCTGTCCCTCCGAAGATATATATTCCTTAATTGGATGATTGATTTTTTTCATGCGACCGCATCGACTCGATGCCCCGACTAATTTTCTTAGCCACGTTTTCCCAAATATATAATGATACTACATAATCATGTGCTTTTCGCCCCATATCTTGACGCTTGTCGCGATTGTTATGCAAATACAATATCGCCTCGGCTACCTCGGATGAGTTTCTAGGATCTACGAGAATCCCGGTTTGCTTATCTATCACTTCATCGTTTTCACCGAGAGTACGAATCGACGGCACTCCGCACGCCGCCGCTTCTAAAACCGACATGCTCGCAGATGTCGCACCAGTCGAATCCGGATCGCCGGCAAATAAGTATATATCGGCAAATCGGTAATATCTGGGCAGATCGCTGTACGGCACATGGCCGACAAAAGATATCATATTTTCCAAGCCATAACTTTCAATGAATTTCTGATATTTAAGATAAACCTGTTCATTGCGGACAGTCTCGGAAATATAAAAATGAATATTTGTCATATTTACCTCTTTCAAACGTAACGCCGCGCGCAATACATTATCGGTGCCTTTTAACGCCGTATAATCGGTGCTATGGAAAATCACCGTCATCTTTTCCTCTTTCGGATGAATGGGGAGTACGGACATATTAAAAACATTCACATCCACACCCAAATAGGTCACCGCATCCGGCTCGCGATGATATATCTGCTTTATCCAGTAACGCGTAACTTTATTGATTGTCAAAATCATCTTACTCTTGGCGGCTCCGTATCTATCTAGGCCTCCGTATGTAAACGCCAGTATATATATCAGCAAACGCTGTAACAACATATGGGATTTTTGTAGTGTCTTGTCGTAAAAATATGTGAAGGGTTCATAACAGTAAAACAATGTATTTTTGCTTACAAACACGGCGACGGCATGCATGGGAAACATGGTGGAAATAAGCACTTCATTATGACGTGCGATTTTTTTAAGTCGGAGTACATCAAATACAAAAAAAATCGGGAAAAACAGCCAGTACAGCAAATTATTGGAGCTTAAAGGCGAGATCTCAATCACGGACACTCCAATAGCGCCATATCGTCTCCTCCAATAGTCTGAACATTTTTCAACAACAACGGTAATATGATAATATTGTTGAAGCTTTACTATCACATCGTAGACAAACCGGGTACCGCCAGTGTTAAGCAAAAAGTGTGAATGTAACCAATATATTGATTTTTTACGGACATTGGTTTTCATGCATTGTATTCTGACAATATAATGAAACAACCGCTGGTTTCCATAATAATTCCCACCTACAATCAAGAGTCGTACTTAAGCGAGTGTCTCGATAGCGTACTTAATCAAACTTACAAAAATATAGAAATTATTCTTGTCGATGACGCATCAACCGACCACACTCCGCTTATTATACAAGAGTATACCAGATCAAATAAGCTCATTTCTGTAATCAATAATATAAAAAACTTAGGCTACGGCGGCGAACCCGCGTTTAATATAGGTGTGCGTGCAGCCCATGGTGCGTATATAGCCAAAATCGATGCCGATGATATTATGTTTGATACGCGGATCAAGAAACAAGTGTCGTTTTTAGAATCACATACCGATATCTTTCTTGTCGGATCTTGGCTGGAACTCATCGATAAATCGGGACACACAATCTCATACCGGCAATATCCGATAGATCACGACTCGATATATAAAAAATTTTATCTTCGCAATCAAATAGCCAATCCGAGTATCATGTTCAGGAATCAGTTAAAGGGTGATTTTTTTCCCATAAAATTTTCTCGGTTAAACGATTACTATGGCCATTTCACACACATGTACGAAGGAAAAAAATATGCCAATATTCCAGAGTATCTTACCCGGTACCGCATACATGACACCAATACATTATATTTAAATATAAAATCAAATTGGGAAACGAGCTACGCAATGAAAAAAACATTTATTGAAAAATATAAGTTCGAGCCCTCGGCTATAGACCGGATTCTGGTTGAATTCACCAACCTTGTTGTTAAACTTATGCCTAATCGTATCTTGCAGCGGCTGTACCTACTCAGTCCGTGGAAATAGGTAGGAGCACATTATGACGAAAAAAAATATTTTATATACCCTCATCCAACGGGTAGCGAAAATGCCCATATTCAGCCGATCAATTCTTTTGGCAGCTGCAAGCAGTACGATGTTTATGCTGCTTTTCGTATTTTTTTTGACGCCTATATATGAAATAAATGACGATGTATTTACCAACCTCATAACAAACGGCTACTACACCGGTACACCCAGCCCCTATGTTTTCAACATGAGTGCGTTTATTGGATTTTTCTTGGTCTCCTTGTATCGTCTTGTGCCCGCTATTAACTGGTATGGCGTAATCATGTACTTTTGTTTGTGGGCGGCGCTTACTGTGACGCTTTTTTCCGTATTTTATTCTTTTAGGAAAAAAGAGAGCATCTTGGCTGGCTTATGTTTTATTATAATTTTTTATCTCCACTTCACCACTTCGCTGACTTTCACTTTCGTCGCAGTTTTACTCGCCGCGTCAGGTTTTATACTGTTTTCATACGCACACAATGACATCTCGGGGCACAAAAAAGTTCTCTACTCTGCCTCGTTCATTTTTTTTCTTCTTAGTAATTTCATACGCCGCGGATCAATGGACATGATATTCGCCCTGTCGCTTCCGGCGATTTTATTTTTATTCCTAACCAATCGAAAAAACCGTATTATGTCGACGGTTTTTATATGTTTAACTATTGCAATCATATTCTGTCTGCGAGAGATAAATTTGAAGCTGTACCCAAAAACTCCGGAATGGCTCACTACCATGAAGCCCGCCCCTTTCAATGACTGTTACTATTCCCCGACATTCTGTGAATACGATACTCAGCAACACGCATACACGAAAACCGGCTGGAGTAAAAACGATTACCAAATGCTCATGAATTTTTTCTATGACGATGGGCAGATTTTTTCATCAGATAAAGGCATTGTCCTGAAAAATAACATTCAAATATCACGCAGTTTTCCATTAGCGCTGCGTAATTTTGGCTATCATTTATTGGTCATCATCATATTGTCGTTTCTATTTATTCAAGCTGTCGTATTACTCGTTGCCATTAACGGTCGCTACTTACAAAAACAACATTTACTATCGATCGGGGCGACTACTTGTATAGCGTTAATATATATTGCGTTTTTTATTTTTCGAGGATATCTCCCGGTAAGATTTGTTGTTTCGATCGTATATTTCATAGGTGTACTCGCGATCACCCCGCTCAATCCGGAAGCCTCTCGGGATACGAAGTCAATCTCGACTTTTCACTCCATAATCCTCTCGTTCTTTATTTTTTTTACCTTGGCGATATTGTTTGTCCAGTTCGGGACATCGAAAAATAACCGACATAAAATCGATATGTTTAGAAAAATATATCAATCATTACCGGCAAACAAAAACGATATAACTTTTATATGGGGATCATCCATACCGTATGAATGGCAAAATCCCCTGATCGACCCCAAATATATGAAAGAGCGCAATATCATCATCGGCGCCTGGACTCAGCAAACAATCTACAACGATATAGTTA
>CAYMOO010000049.1:0-4183 GCA_964392185.1 uncultured Gammaproteobacteria bacterium | reverse complement strand
AAGTGTAAGAGGTAAAGATGTATTTGTCATTCAAGATGTGGAAAATCATTATAATCAATTAAAATTGTATTAGAATTTTTAGGCTGATTTGATTATAGTAGATTATGGTGATATACTTAAAAAATAGGGCAATATTAATAATATGTATACGGATTTATATGAAAATTCACATGTGTATATAGTCGCGAGCGAATATCAGCAGACTCTACTGAAGATATTTATGAAAGAACATCACCGTCAAATCATAGATTTTCTAGTGATAAAGAACTTCAAAGAATATGGATTCCCGACAAAACTCCTAAAAGTGATTACAAAATAGAATAAACACTCATATCTTATTCCACATTTTTATTGTTTAAGCTTTTTTTGTCCACTTCTTCAAGAGCGGATTTTCGTACTATTTCCGTAAATTTCGCCTCGACTTCGTTTAATTTCACGAAAACTACATACAAAAGATAAAAGATTACTATAACCGATGCGTACACGGCAACATCGACACCTCTCCCTATGCCCACGATACCAGCAACCCATGTTATAAAATACTGATTAAAAAGAGTGCTCAATATGAATAACCACAGACAAAGCCAGATTAAAGTGAATAATTTGGAAATTTTTCTACGTAAATAGCTAACGACTGTCCGATAAATTATGAAAATAACTACTGCCGAAAAAATAATTTGCGAAGGATGCATATGGTTATATCAATTTCTCAAAAATCAAACTATAAACTATGTTGATAAAATTTATAGACGACTGGCCTTTTATTTTAGTATACATATCATATCTGACGATCACCGGAATTTCCACATATCTGAGACGGTTTTTCTTTATTTTATCCAATATCTCGGAAGCATGAGACATCCTGTTATGGGAAATTTTTATATTTTGGATGGATTTGTTATTAAAAGCGCGGAGTCCGTTGTGAGTATCTGTCAAAATAATGTCCGAAAAAATATACGTGAACACGATACCCAATTTCAATATAAATTTACGCACAAAGGTCACTCCCTGAGCCTTCCCTAAAAAACGTGATCCGAGCGCCACATCGGCCTGACCAAGCATAACGGGCTCTATCATCCGCTCGATATCTTCTGCCTCAAACTGCCCATCCGCGTCGTAGGTCACGACAATATCGGCATTATTGCGACGGGCATATTCCATTCCGGTCTCAAGCGCGGCACCTTGTCCCAAGTTCACTGAGTGGCGTATCAAAACTACATCATAATTAGAAGCTATCCTAGCAGTCTCATCTGTAGACCCATCATCGACAACTACGACTTGATAGTTGTATCGTGCCAGTGAAGACAATACACTCGCCAGAGTACGGGCCTCATTATAGGCTGCGATCACAACAAGTATTTTTTTTTGTACCATAAAATTAATGACGCTATGCTCTGCTCCAGGCTGCGCTGCGGCCGCCATCCAAGCAAACGCCTCGCTTTTGTAATTTTAGCAGATATATTTCTTACTTCCCCTCGTCTGTTTTCGCCCTTTTTTATGGATATTTTTCCGCCGCTTATCCTTTCAATTTCACTTATAACTTCCTGGATCGATTTCGGTTCACCGGAACCGATATTAAACGTGTCGCTTGGGTTTTGGTTAAATAGAAACTTCATGGCCGATTCGATAGCGGAGCATAAATCCAAAACATCTACATAGTCCCTTACCGATCCTTTACCGTCTAGACTCCAAACCGGCGACGTGACATAAAAAGAGCTCTTATTTATTACCGAACCTACGGCATTGGTGAGCAGTGCACATGAAGGGTCTCGCGCGTCGCCAAAATCTCCCTCCTCCGAAGCTCCGACTACATTGAAACAGCGTAAAATCACGAATCTCACATTATGAATTTTCGCGAATGTCTTTATCATTTGTTCAGCCATCAATTTCGATCCACCATACACATTGGAAGGCTCAGTGACATACGCTTCGTCAACCTTTCCATCACAGTCACCATAGACAGCGCTGGTTGAAGTAAAGACGATATTTTCCAGATTATAAGCTGCCATAGAATGGAGAAGATGATTTGTCACTATGCTATTGTTATAGAAGTATTTATGGGGATCGGCCATCGACTCATCGACATTGACCATACCGGCAAGATGTATTACGCATTTTATATCTGTATGTCTTCTGATAATGTTTTCAATACCGTTCTCAACCGCAATCGAATAAAAAGAGTAATTATTTTTATATTTTTTCTTAAGCAAGGCATCGATTTCCGTCGCATTCTTCTTTATGTCTACTGAAAGAACGATATATCCTCTGGTTAATAAATAATTAGTGAGAATCGTCCCTATATAGCCTGCGCCACCAGTAATCAAAACTTTATTTTTTCCTGAAGTATTTAGTAAGTGTTTACCAATCACGTTAATAATTATATCACCTGATATTATGACGCATTAGGTATGTAATCGTAATAGTACGAACCAGGAGGACTTATCAATTTATAGTTTTTCGTCAGTTGATCCTGTAATAATATATACATTTTACTGGACCTCTCTTTACCGCTCAAACGTATATAACTAAATTTCTTTTCAGCTAACTTACCATTTATTATATAGATTATGTCTAGACCTTCCTTCGTCGGTTTCTCATCCCCCCATTCGCCAAGCAAATCACCAAGTGGGTCGGTCCGGACAGTCGGTTCTTTTCCGGCTAATGTAACCAACAATGGGGCTGAGGGCATAAAAACTTCTCCTTTTATGGTCGCCATATATTTCACTTGACGATCCAGGATTGCCTTCTCTTGGGATTTATCGATATATTCAACAGGCGAATATGTAAAAAGACAGAATATGGCAATAACAATAATTGCGGGCAAAATATTCTTATTAATCAAGAATTTCTTGAATGTTTGTGCGAATAATATGGCGAGAGTGGCAAATGCCGGAAACATCATATTGTTAGACCCACCTATTTTTAGGGTATAAAAAACACAAATAATCGTCACTATTAATGTGATTATTCCTTCCGACTGCAAAGACTTCTCCTTATCTTTCATAATAAAAAGACAAGCCGACAAAATTGCAAAAAAATATTTATATACATATATGACTTGGAATAATCTGCCGATAATGTTCTCATATAATCTATGCTTCGAAGGTAGATAAAAAACATAATAGAAAAACCAACCTTGGGTATAAATATTCAGCGGGAAAACAACCGCGGTCAAAACTATCGCGGTCAATATTACGAAAAATATCGCATGGCTGCGGTTGTTTTTATAAATAAAAAAAAGCGGCACCAGAATTAAAAGAATATATGTCTGCTTGGTAAGACAAGCCAGGACAAAAAACAATACAGCAGCGATCATACCTTTTATAGTTTTTGCGAATCTAGACAAATAAACCGAACAAACGAAAAAAAACAGAGCTAATGAATCGACTCGCGCAACTTCAAAAGATGCTCCAGCTATCTGGTAACAGGCGGCAAAAAAGCCAGCAGCAACTATTACAGCTCGACCTGACCCTGAATCCTTTTTCAGGTAACGAAACAATAGATACATCACTCCCAAAGATGCCGCAAACGAAAGCAACCTCAGAGGAAAAAAAGTTTTGCCGAACAATAACATAAATAAAGCGCCGCAATAATAATATAACGGGGCGTAGATCATGGGCACATAATCTAGACTGGGTCGGACGTATAGTTGCATACGATCAACGATTCGCTTCGACTGCATTAGGCTTTCATATTCATAGTTTGTGAGTTCGTACTTATAAAAAATCCGTAAAGCCGCCACAAATAAAAACATCAAGATAAAGCAAGCGGAGACAAGCACAACGATTTTTTCGGTCCTCATGTTTTTTTTATATCACTATATAGCTCCCTAAAATATTTATCATCGGGAAAATCTTTCAGAATCTTTTTTTCCATCAGCGAGCGAGCTTCTCGTGTCTTACCGCGCTTTATAAGCAACAAAGCATATCGTTTATATGCAACATACTGAGGACCAATCGAAACTGCTTTTTTATAATATTCTTCCGCTTTATCGTAATCGCCTTTTATTTCATATAGAACTCCCGCGTTTACCCATCCAACCGGATAGTCGGGAGCTAGTTTGGTGACTTTTACGAAATTCCTAAGACCTTCCTCGCGATTGCCTTTTTCGGTCATGACGTATCCAACATTATTTACTAGGTCATACGAATCCTGATTGTATTTAATATCATGCAAAAAAAGT
>CAYMOO010000048.1:0-8781 GCA_964392185.1 uncultured Gammaproteobacteria bacterium | reverse complement strand
ATGGATCCTTATCGCCATACCATTGACTATCATCATGGTAGGCTTGGTGTTTTGAGAGATATATCTGATATAGTCTTTTCCCATGCGGTCGATACCGGAAAAAAACCGAGTAGTAATTAATCAGTGGTGGTTTCATTCTTTTTTACGATTACGTCTTTTAAGAAGGTTTTATATGGATCCAGAGTCATGCGGTACATACCATAACCAAGTGCAACGGCGTTTTCTGCCAACACCCCAGAGGCGGTAAGAGTATATTCCAGTGGCCAGCCGGCATGATTGCCTATCGGAACAAAAGCCGATCCGACAAAACTTCCGGCTAGTCCCCCCATAGCATAGTCATTTTTTACCATATCAGAATAAGCAATGGTCCAACCGGAGTGTAACTTTTGCATAATAAATCTTATTGGTTTGGGCATTTTGTCCTGCAGTTTGGCGAGACTGGCCGCGCTTATATGAACCTCTTTAAAAGTCTCCGCTCTCTCTGCTAATTCATATACCATGGTCGCGAGGGTATTTGGCCCTGGTGCTCCGGCTAAATAATCGAGATTTCCTGTTTTGTGAACCATATAGGCGAGTACTATTGTATTTGCGACATTAGCTCCCAAAAGAAGTGACCTTTTGAGGATGCTTTTTCGTGCATCGGCGTATCTTTTGCCCGAATCAAATATGAGTTTTTGGATACCCGAAGGCATATCTTTTACGATTTGAGCCAATATGGAGATGTACTGTGTCATGGTAACTTTTTCATTTTCCAGCTCTTCGTTATTTTTTTTGAGTTCGTAAATTTTACTATTTATACTTTCATAAGCTCTGTCTGAGGCGGCAACGCCCATTATCATCATTTCGCCTACAAGTTGCGAAGTTACCTGCGCTGCGGACTCACCGAACACATGTGTCACGGTTTCCAGCAGTCTTTCGACCAGAGGACTAGTAAGTACTATTGCACCTGAAGCCATATTTCGTTCGGACGTGAGAGAATGTAAAGTAAGTGATTTGGCATACTCCGGTTCAAGCACATCGCTCATTTGATTGACGCTGGCTATCGGATTGTTAAGTTGATGCCTGTAATTTAATCCGTAGTACTTGATTGTGTTTCCGGCAGCTTTGCGTATTTCATTGATGGAGTCATGTTCCGATTTAGTCTCATTTCCATCGACATTTGCTTCGGGGTTTGGGTCGCCGTTGAGGTCGATTATTTCCGTCGGGGATAGTGCTCCAGCATGATAATTTTTCGCATGTTCATACAATAGCTTGACGAAGCTGGGATCCATTCTTTTTCTTCTAAGTTGGATTATTTTTTGAGGATTTATTTTGTCCGATTGTGTATTCAATAGAGCTATACGTTCGGAATAGGGAAGTTGAGATACCAGATAATCGAATAAGGGCTCACTCCACTTTTCTGTATCAGCATCGTAAGTTACATAGGTCAGCACAATATTTTTGTCTCCCAGGTCTAATAATTCTGATTTATTGTTAGGATAATCTTTCCAGGTAGGAACAGTTTGTTCTCCTGCAAAATCTGCAACCGCATGCTTAACGCAGTTTTTTTCATACGGTTTTAGTCCAAAAGATTGTTCCTTTGGCATCCACCCTTCGAGTTTTTCCAGCATAACATATTATATATTATGAATATAAAATATGTATATTTTTGAAGGTGTGCCCATATGATTATATAAAAATGAATGATTTATTCAGATAGGCCCATTACTCTGCGCACCTGGAGAGTTGTAGAAGATGCGATGATTCTGGCTTTTTCGGCTCCATTTTTTATTACTTTATTAATATATTCCGTATTTTTTTCCAGCTCAGCTCTTTTTTCCTGAATAGGTTTTAAGATTTTTGTAATCTCCTCAGCCAATGCGTCTTTAACTGTTACAAATTTTAGATCACCACTGTCGTACTGTTGTTTGTATTGGTCAAAATTATCTGGTATAAAAAGTTTGACGAATTCAAAAAGCGCTTTCACACCGTGGCTCATATCGCCACCGGAATTGGTTGCAGTTGGTATAGAGCGGATTTTTTTCTTTATAATATCAGGATTATCGTTGAGATTTATATAACTACCTTCGATCGATTTTCCCATTTTGCCTTCACCGGTCAGGGAGGGGACGTACTCTCCTTTGGTCGCGAATCTTTTCGGTTCCGGAAAATCGGTTCCGAAATCTTGATTCATGCGGCGGGCGATCTCCCGGGCGACTTCAAGATGGGGTTCTTGATCGATGCCTACCGGCACGAGGCCGGCTTTATAAACCAATATATCGGCAGCCATGAGTATTGGGTAATTAAGGAGTGCCATTGTTGCATGTTGCGGGTATTGTTTGACTTTATCTTTAAAAGTAGGCAAATGTTGCATTTTGGCGATAGTCACAACACTGGAAAAATAAAAGGCCAACTCCAGATGCTGTGGCACGTCGGCTTGTTGGAAAATTATGCTTTTTTCTGGATCTAGGCCGGCGGCAAGATAATCTATTATTACTTCACGTCTGTTTATTTTGAGCTCCTCGCGATTGAATGGTGTGGTTATCGCATGGACATCTGCAACCATAAAGAGAGTTTCGTATTCATGACTATTTTGCAGTTCGAGCATTCCTTTGACCGCGCCTAAATAGTTGCCCAAATGCAGACGGCCAGTTGCACGAATACCAGAAAGAACACGTGATTTCATATAGGAAATATGATATCACAAGATTCAAGGAAAGGCAGCGGCGATTTCTTGTCTGATTGCGTCAATTTCCGCACAACCTAGCCGATCGTAGTTATCGGCAATTCGTTCCAGCTGTTCCTTACTCATCCTTACCGGGTAATTTGGATCGGTGCTATGGGCAATGTCGGTTGTGAACTGTGAGTGAGACATGCATTTATTTAAGACACCACATAATCCGGGCTCTCCATTGATAGCATGAACGCGGCAGTTTTCGTATGTCATTTTTGTGTATTAATTTTAATACCGATTATTATACTTATCTTTTTATAAATTTGTTTATAATTGTTGGATGAAAAGGATTTTAATGTGTCCTCCCGATTACTACGATATCGAATACGAAATCAACCCTTGGATGCATGTCACCAATAAAGTCGATAAGCAAAAAGTTAGTGCTATATATAACCAATTAAAAGCTTTATATGAGAGTTTGGGTGTTGACGTTTATGAAATCGGTGCTGTTAAAGGATTACCTGATATGGTTTACACTGCCAATCTCGGCCAGGTTGTAGGGGAAAAATTTATTGTTGCCAATTTCAAATATGAAGAAAGGCGAAAAGAAGCGGATTTCGCTTCCGCATACTTCAAAAAAAAATTCGGTTATGAAACTATAAAGTTGCCCGACGATATTTTTTTTGAAGGCCAGGGGGACTTATTATCCGACGGCAAACGATTTTTCATCGGCTGGGGCAAACGTACCGATAAACGGGCCAAATCATATTTAGAAAAATATCTTGGTGCTGACATAATGGATTTCGAACTGGTGAATCCGTATTTTTATCATCTGGATACTGCTTTAGCGCCGATATCGCCGGAAATTGTAGTTTATAATCCACAATCTTTTACTGCAGATGGTATTAAAAAAATCCATGAGAACTTCAAAAACTGCATAGAAACAAACGATATAGATAGTAAAGTAATCGCTTGCAACATGGTTATTGTGGGAAACAATATAGTCCATGGAGCTGGCATTTCTCATTCTTTATCTGAATATCTTGGTAATTTGGGCTACTCGCTTCACTCTATAGATACGAGAGAGTATATAAAAGGCGGGGGTAGCGTAAAGTGTGTCAGCTTTGAATTTTAAAAAGTGTGATAATTTTCACATCTGGTGGAAGTAATATCTTAATTTTCCCGTTGCAATTAGATAAATAACTGTTATACTTGTTGGTATTACTGGTTTCGTTTTCTATATCTTAACGTTTCTTGTGAGTATTTTTTTTATCACCGCTTGTTCCCGTCTGCAGAAAGCCTGTTCTACCCGGCACGATCTAACTCATTTTGCTTCTTTTTATCATGGAGTTACTATTTATAATTTCGTGCGAACGGGGGTGAATGTTGGATGAATAAAAAACTTTATGTCGGTAATCTTTTATATGAAGTAACCGATGATGAACTAAATCAGCTATTTTCTCAAGCAGGTGTCGTTGCCTCCGCCCAGGTCATCCGCTATCAGGATACTGGACGATCAAAAGGATTCGGTTTTGTTGAAATGTCAACAGAAGAAGAAGCCCAAAAAGCAATCGATATGTTCAATGGTCAGGATCACAAAGGGCGCAAGCTCGTTGTTTCCGAGGCCAGACCTATGAAACCTAGAACACCAGGTGGTGGACGTGGTTTCGGTGGCGATCGCGGTGGACGCGGTGGCTACGGTGGTCAAGGAGGAGATATGGGTATGAATGGCTAATATCTTTTTCTACGAAAATAAAAAAACGGCAGCGAAAAGCTGTCGTTTTTTTATTGTGTTAAAATATACTCCTACATGGAAAAAATACCAAGGATTAGCGCAAACGACCAACCTTGCCTTCCGCATGGAGAATATGTTTGTCCGCCTAATTGTCCTCTGCATTCTGACGAGGTGAGGAGACAAATGCGCAGCGAGTTCCATCAGTTAAATGAGGCAGGGCATTCACATGGTGCGGTGGAAAAAGTTGAGGAAATATTGGCTGCGAATAATGCTTTTCGGGAATCGGCGGAGGTGATGGCATTATGTCTGCTTCACAAAGATTTGGCGAATGAGTAAGAAGGAAGATGGATATTTATTTCAGATAATTTTTGTACTCATTTTTCAACTCGCTTAATGAATCTTGTTTTATAGCAAGTCTTATCTCTTCCATAAGATCGGCGAAGAATTGAATGTTATGTGCCGAACTATAATAGAATGCCAGTGGATCTTTTTTGAGAAAAAGCTCATAAAGTTGCTGTCCACCGATTTTTTGACTACATGCGATACATTTACAGCCTATTACGATTGGGTCATTTGACAACTTTATATGCTTGAGTGCAACTTTCCCGTTTTTGGTATAAAAAACTTTATGCCGTGCCTCTCGGGTTGGTATAACACAGTCAAACAGGTCGACACCGCGTTCAACACATTCGAACAAATCATCGACTTGTCCGATTCCGAGCAAATGCCTTGGTTTCTCGTCGGGTAAGTGGGGCATAATCCATTCGAGAACTTTATGCATGTTTTGTTTACTATCGCCAAAACTACTTCCAAAGCTTCCCCCAATACCAAATCCGGGAACATCTACAGACGCACACAGTTGTGCGGATTTCACCCGTAGATCTTCCCACTGACCGCCTTGTATAACGGCAAAGAGAGCCTGAGGATATTTTCTTTTTGGTTTTAGCTCTTCGTGTCTTTTTGCGCACCGTTTGAGCCACCGATGAGTCCGTTCGACCGATTCGGCGGTATATTCTTTTGAATTAAAAGGTGAAGTGCATTCATCGAACGCGAAGTTTATATCGGCGCCAATACGCGCCTGGATTTCCATAGATTTTTCGGGTGTGAGACTTATTGCCAGACTTTCTTCGGTTTTTTTACTTTCGGAATACGGATTCCAGCTAAAGGTAACCCCTTCTTCGGAAATGATTAATGGATTATCGGAGTCAACGACTGCTTTATCGGTATTGGAAAGTTTACCAACACTATGAGCTTTACCAAATCCGAGGGAAAAAACTTGGAACCCGCCGGAGTCGGATGCGACTACGCCCGGGAATTTGCCGTAATTATGGACCGTATTATTTTCTCCGATTTTTTCAAGAATATTTTTTGTGAAAATATGGAACGTGTTTACTATCGTGTATGGAAGAGGGAATGTTTCCGTAGAAAGATCTTCCAGTCCGCGTATGCGACCTTCCGTTGCTACCGTTGCCAGAGCCGGAGTTTGCAAAACACCATGTGGTGTATGGAATTCTCCCGTCCGTGCTTTTGTATTTTTATTGTGTGAGGTAATCTTGAATTCAAACATAGAGGAATTATAGCAGAGAGACAATTATTGCATCAGTTAGTGTTTTTGTTTGAGCGAGTTTTATATAAGTTTTTCATTTCGCGCCGTAACTGAGCACTTATCTCACCTTTTACCTTACTAACTGGGGATTTACTTTTGGAGGCACGCATCCAAGAAGATTCTCCGAGTGCGTTTGAATTTAATATGGCTTGATGCATTAGGGTGCGGGTTTCCAGTTCATCCATCCCGAACTCAACTAAAAAAGATTGTAGTAATAGATTAAAAGCGGTTTCCTGATTTAAATTAAGCACGAGAGGGACTGGCGCCAATTCTGAGGGTGGTGTGATTGAGATATTATTACCCAATAATTCACCTGCTAATTCGTATAAAAGATTAACGTCTTCCCCAATAATATGTCCCTTCACAACAAGCTCTACATACTCGTCGCCATTTTTTTGTACGTATTTAAGTGTAGTTGTGTCTAGATATACATCTTTCAAGCCGGGTACTTCTATTGCTATATACGGCTCAACATCTGACTTTCTTGCATGGGGGCTTTGCTCGATAGCAAAATTTGCTGCTTGCGTGTTGGTGAGCTGTGCCTCTGTGTATGTGTAAGTAAAAGTGTTACCAGTTCTATTATGAGTCAGCTTGCCGTTTCTTTTCGGAATAACGTGTTTCTGTATATATTGCAATATTTGGCTTAGCTTACGCGCGGCTACTGACGCATCTTTTTCGTGACCGTAAATGCTATCCAATAATTCCTTTCTGGTGATTCCACCAGCCCTGGAAGCAAGTTGCAATATTTGGCTAGATATCGATAAATCATTCGCTCCTTCCTCCTCAGAAATGTGAGGTTGTGGTCGTGTCTCATCTGGAATAGCAGGGGGTTTACTCAGTAAATATGTTGTAATTGCTTGATTGGGGGTAACCGCGTTTGGAATAGAGTTAACGATTAGCTCAGGTTCGTCTTGATGAATAAAACCTGCATCTTTTTCACGCTTATATAGTTCTAAATTTTTTTGGAGACTAATTTCGGCTTTTTTTCTTTCGATTTCTTGCCATATCGGCCGGAAGTGAGTTTCGACCGCATTATCTAAGACATGATGGTCTATATAAACTAAACCTGCCTCAAGATGATGTAATACTTGACGCTTAATCATATTTAACAAATCTTCAACTCGAAGGTCTAAAATTTCTATTTTGTAGTCCTGACGCAGTTGTTCTAAAGTTTCTTGAATTTGTAAACTCATGGCAACGTCTTTTTCAAATAGATCTCTATATATGGCTTGCTGGCTTTTACTCAATACATTACCTGACTGCAGGCGGAAGTCGGTAACATTTTTGCCAGATTCATTTTGTTTTTCAAGAAGTTTTTTTAACTGCCCTTCAATATTATCCACTCTTATAAATTCTGATAGGAAGGTTTGTGTCACGAGGCCGCTCCATTGCAGTCTTTTGCTGATATTCTCATCTTCAGCCATCCATCCATGAGTTTCATATCGTATGTCAGCAGCATCCAAGGCATTTTGGACAGCAGACTGGATGTGTTCTATATTTGGATATTGTATTTCTTGTTCGTCATTATTGATGGTATCAAACACTTCGTAAATATTCGGACTGGAGCCTATGAATTCGGCGGTCATTTGCGATTTATTATATTATAACTTATAATATTATACTATACTTAAAACCCTTTATATTTAGTTATGGCTGCAAATAAAGAACAGACTTCAAAAGATACAGCAGAACGAGCGATTGCTTTCCGTTTTTACAATAGGTTATTAGATGAAAAAATATTTAGGCCTGATAATATAAACGACTTTTTAGCTTCCCACGGAGCGCTTAAGCTTTTGAAGCAAATACAGTCGGGAGTATTTCAGCCAGAACTTCTTATAGAACTTAACAATATTGCAATTAACGAAAAGCTACCGCCTTTGGCACATCTGGCAGGAATTTCTTCACTAGGCTCATTAATGCAAAATTCGGCAGCAATTGATTTTGAAGCGGAAATGCTGACTATACAAAATAATTTTGCAACTTTAGCAGATAGACAAATGAACCTAGATCCAAGCTTATTCGGTACAAGAAGTGATGCCCGGCATAGTACTACGCTTCTTATTGCGGCCCTTAATAATATAGTAGATGTTCAGCCGGTAGAAGGTGAGTTACCGGAAGCTCGGATGCAGCTAGGAGTAGTATCTGAAATTTTAAGGACCAAATCTTTACAGTTGTTTATACCTCGTGTCACGACCGTCAGTATGGATACAGGTGAGTCTGTAGTTTTGGGCGCAGATTTATTTCCAAATAATCGGATGATCTGTCCTCGTAATAAGTTGGCATCTTGGAATAAAATGGAGGAGGGGGCTCATTGGGGCATACCTATACAAGGCGAAACAGATACAGAATTTCAGCTTAGATTACCTTCCGCTTTGGTCTGTCCCGAACATCGTAGGACGAGTTCTGTATTGAACGATATCACGAGGCGTACCAGTAAAATGGATTATTTGAGACTGCCTTCATTAAGAATGCCAGAGACTGATCCGGGGAGTCTGGTTGGTCGGGAAGCAAATGATGAAGAATTGGTGAATGCTAAATTAATAAATGGGCTTTCATACCTAGGATCGGCCCGGCTTATAAGAGCTATAAGGCGACATTTTACCGAGCGAGACACCTCGATACCCGAATATATTAATAGAGACATGTTAGAGGGGAAGGCGCGTGCAATATTAGCGAAAATGAATAAACCAATAAACCATATAGAAATAAGGACTGGTGAGACGATACAAATCCCCTCGATTATGGATAGAGGATTAACTGAATATGTCAATTCTTCTGCAGGTGAAC